>CAYNFN010000520.1:0-7660 GCA_964396485.1 uncultured Alcaligenaceae bacterium | reverse complement strand
TGCGGAAAGATGTGCGGGCGGGCGTCGTGCAGCGTGTTATCCAGATCGAAAATCCACGTTCTGCCGCTGAAACGGGATTGCACTGCGGCTACCGGTTGCGGATCAGCGTGCCCACGCCCTGATCGGTGAGCACCTCCAGCAGCAGCGCGTGCTCGACCCGCCCGTCGATGATGTGCACGCTCCTGACCCCGCTCTTGGCGGCATCGAGCGCAGAACCGATCTTCGGCAGCATGCCACCGTGGATGGTGCCGTCGGCGAACAGCCCGTCCACTTGCTTGGGAGTGAGCCCGGTCAGCAGATTGCCGTTCTTGTCGAGCACGCCCGGCGTGTTGGTGAGCAGGATGAGCTTTTCCGCGCGCAGTATTTCGGCAAGCTTGCCGGCAACGAGGTCGGCATTGATGTTGTAGGACTGGCCGTCTTCGCCCACGCCGATCGGCGCCACCACTGGAATGAATTCACGGCTCTCCAGCAGCGAAATCACTTCCGGATCGATGCTCTGGATTTCGCCCACCTGGCCGATGTCGAGCATCTCGGCGGCGTTGTCCTCGTTCTGCACCAGCATCTTCCTGGCGCGGATGAAGGACCCGTCCTTGCCCGTCAACCCGATGGCACGGCCGCCGTGCTGGTTGATCAGGTTGACGATTTCCTTGTTCACCAGCCCGCCGAGCACCATCTCGACCACGTCCATGGTCTCGCGATCGGTGACCCGCATGCCCTGGATGAACTCGCCCTTCTTGCCGACGCGCTTCAGCATCTCGTCGATCTGCGGCCCGCCGCCGTGCACCACCACCGGGTCCATGCCGACCAGCTTCAGCAACACCACATCGCGCGCGAACGAGTGCTTCAGTTTCTCGTCCGTCATCGCGCTGCCGCCGTACTTGATGACGATGGTCTTGCCGTGGAAGCGGCGGATGTAGGGCAGCGCCTCGGCGAGAATCTGCGCCTTGTGCGTGGCGTCGGTGGGTGAAATGGGCATGGTGCCCTCGCTTGGTCGTGGAGCGCGAATTCTACCGCGGGAAATTCTGTTTCAGAGAAAAAACAAAGGCGGCCGCAGCCGCCTTTGCCCTGGAAAAGACGCGATTACTGGATCGAGAGTTTCTTTGCAGTCACTGCCGCCTTCTTAGGCAGCCGCAGCTCCAGCACGCCCTCGTTGTACTTCGCCTGCGCCGAGCCTTCGTCCACGTCCTGCGCCAGGCTGAAGGCCCGATACACCTTGCCGTAATAACGCCCGGAACGCAGGACCTTCTCGCCCTGCTTGTCTTCGCGCTCGCGCTTGACCTCGGCGCTGATCGCCACCTGGTTGCCGTTGATGGTGACGTTGATGTCTTCTTTCTTCACGCCCGGGATTTCGGCCTGGATGTGCGCGGGCGGTGCCTTTTTAAAGGCCTTCTTCAGGACCGGCGAACACCCTGTCCGCGTCCCCGCGATGACTGAATCCCGGCACCAATGGGGGCACATTTATGTTGCTGTTTTATATATTTTTTTCCATGAACCTTAGAATTTCCTTGAGCGCGTGACCGAGGCCAGTTGACGTGCTCCGCGTCGCGGGATTTTTTGGTTCGGCTGGAACAAGCCACCGCGTAGGCCTGCGTGCGCTGCGGGTGGTTGCTCCGCCCGGCCGCCCGCGACTACATCCAGGCGCCCTGGCGCCACGTAACTACGGGTGCAGAAAGTGCGGGGTCCGGTCCGCATTTCCCAAGCGGGGCCCGCCCACGTTCGTAGGGTTCTGTAGCCGGGCATTTCGACAACTAGCTAGGGAGAATCAAATGGTAGACAGCAAAAAGAGGCTCGCCGGCCTTGCGATTGCGGCGACAGCGGCAGCATTATTCATGACAGGTTGTGCAGCACCGGGCGGTGGTACCCAAGGCACCGACTCCGGCTCGGTGAAGGTCAAGTGTTATGGCTCAAATTCTTGTAAAGGCCAAAGCGAATGCAAGACGGCGATGAGCGCTTGCAAAGGCCAGAACGCTTGCAAGGGACAGGGCTTTGGCATGATGACCGACAAGGCCTGCGTCGACACACTGGGACGTGGTTAGGACGGCAGCTTCCGGCGCCCTACGGTATCGGTCCGCGCCGACCCAGCCTGCCAGTCGGCGGGCCGGGCAACCGGGGCAAATTCATCCACTACTGCACAGGAGGAGTCCATTATGGAAGGTAAGAAACTCGCCAGTATGGCGCTTGCGGCAACGGCAGCCGCTCTGTTCATGGCCGGGTGTGCCGCAACCGGAGGCTCTTCGGGGAGCAGCGGCGCAAAGATCCACTGCGAGGGCGTGAACGCCTGCAAGGGCATGAGTGACTGCAAGTCCGCAAACAGCTCCTGCAAGGGCCAGAACGCCTGCAAGGGGCAGGGCTACGTTTCGCTTACGCCCGTGGAATGCCAGAAGGTCTCCGGCAGGGCGTAAACTTGGCCGAACCCGGCACTACGGGGCATCCACTGGTGCGGATGCCCCGTTATTCACTCAACATGCAATGCCCGTGACTGCACAACCTGCGCTCGGCTTCGGACTGGGCCTGCGTACCGATCATTACGAGGAGATCCTCGCATCCCGGCCCAATGTGGACTGGTTCGAGGCGCTCACGGAAAATTATCTGGTGCCGGGCGGCAAGCCGCTGCATTACCTGGACCGCATCCGCGCCGATTTCCCCATGGTCCTGCATGGGGTATCGCTGTCGATCGGAAGCCACGATACGCTGGACCGCGAATACCTCAAGGCGCTCAAACAACTCGCGCAGCGGGTGGAGCCGGCCTGGGTGTCGGATCATCTGTGCTGGACCGGCGTTGCCGGCAGGAACCTGCACGATCTTTTCCCGTTGCCCTATACCCAGGAAGCGGCCGTGCACGTCGCCGCGAGGGTGCGCGAGGTCCAGGATTTCCTGGGACGACAGATTCTCCTCGAAAACGTGTCAACTTATGTGACCTTTCGCCAGTCGGAAATGAGCGAGTGGGCGTTTCTTTCGGAGATCTGCGCGCGTGCCGATTGCCTGATCCTGCTCGACATCAACAATATCTACGTCAGCGCCTACAACCACGGCTTCGATGCGCTAGATTTCCTGAACGGCGTACCGGCTGCGCGGGTGCGGCAGTTCCATCTCGCCGGCCACAGCAATTGCGGCACCCATATCATCGATACCCACGACGCTCCGGTCATCGACCCGGTTTGGGAGCTATACCAGGCGGCGCTGCGGCGCTTCGGGCAAGTCGCCACCATGATCGAGCGCGACGACCATATACCGCCGCTGGCGGAGCTGGTGACGGAACTGGATCAGGCGCGCCGGATCGCGGCGCAGACACTGGCGGCCAGGGTCGCGGCATGAGCGCGCTCACCGGCACCCAGGCACGCTTCCAGGCCTACGTACTCGCGGGCGATGGCGGGATTGTCACCGAGATAGCCGGTGCCGACGACGCATTCCGCCGCACCCGGCTCGACATCTATTACAACGCCTACCGGCTCCGGCTCGCGGAAGCCCTTGCCACCGATTACGAAATCCTCAAGGCCTACATCGGCGACGAGATCTTCGACGCCATCGTCCGCGATTACATCGACGCGCGTCCCTCGGTATTCCGCAACGTGCGCTGGTTCGGCGGGCATCTTGCCGATTTCCTGCGCGACCAGCCGCGTTATGCCGGGCAGCCGATACTGGCCGACCTGGCGCGGTTCGAGTGGACGCTGGGGCTGGCTTTCGATGCGGCGGATACGGCCGCACTGCGCTTCGAGGACGTTGCCGCGGTGCCTCCCGAAGCCTGGGCCGGGCTGCGCCTCACGCCGCACCCGGCGCTTCACGTCGTCGATCTGCGGACCAATACCGTCGCGGTCTGGAACGAACTCAAGAATTCTGATCACGGCATCGCCCCGGAGAGCCTGCCCGAGCCGATGCGGTGGGCCATCTGGCGCAAGGAACTCTCGCCCTACTTCCGCTCGCTCGAAGCCGACGAAGCCTGGGCGCTGGATGCCATGCGCAATCATCTCAGTTTCGGCGAAATTTGCGCCGGGCTGTGCCAGTGGCAGCCCGAAGAGCAGGCCGCGCCGCGTGCAGCGGCGCTGTTGCGCGGCTGGGTGGACGAAGGCTGGATCGCATCTCTCGAAACCGCGTAGCGTGCTGTTGAAAGACCCCGAGGCCGCGCCGCATCTGCGCTTCGCGACAAGGCGGAACTTACCACGGAGGACGCGGAGCGGCGCACGGACACGTTACCGACGTAGTCGGCCGCTTGCGGGTAGTGCGCCGAAGCGCCGCCTCCCGCCCCGGATGGCTATGCCAACGCCGTATCGGCGGCGCCGGAGGAAAACCAAAAACGCGGAAAAGCAAACTGGAGTTAAAGGCGAGGTGACTGTTCGCGAACCTGTGTCGCCAACTTTCACTACGATGGATCATCACTCATTGAAAGGTTTTAACCCCGGCATATTTTTTGCTCTTGCCGTTCCTCCGCGTCCTCCGCGTCCTCCGTGGTGAGCGTCAGTGGCTGTTGTCGTTGCCCGCGCGTACGATCGCGGTCACCGCTATTTTGTGCGTGCGCTTGCCGGCATCTTCGATCACCAGCGTAAGCGGCACTTTCTCGCCGGCAACCAGCGGCTTCTTCAGATCGAACAGCATCACGTGGTAGCCGCCGGGCGCCAGTTTCACCGGCCTGCCCGCGGGCAGTTCGAGCGCTTCGACCGCGCGCATCTTCATGGTGCCGCCGTCCATCGTCATCGAGTGCACTTCTGCGGCGCCCGCGACCGGACTGGCCACCCCGATAAGCCGCGCGTGGCGCCGGCTGACGATCTCCATGAAAACGCCACCCACCTTCTGGCCGGGCACCGTGGCCCGAGCCCAGGGATCGATCACGCGGATTGCGTCCGCCGCCGGCGCCGCCGACGGAATCACTGCGGCGGCAATCAACGACAGGCGCGCCAGAGCGCGAAGGAGGCCGTTTCTGAATCGAATCGTCATGTGGTTACGAACTTAAGATCGCGAAAGCCGCGCATTGTTCCAGAGGGTGCCGTTCCCTGCAAGCGCGAGAATCATGGCCGACGTGATATATAATCCGTTTCGCTCCAGCATGATGAGAATTCTCGCCGCATTATTCGTCTGGTTCGGCAGCACCCTGGCTTTTGCCCAGGCCCCGTTGAACGGCGCCGTCGCGCTCGGACACCTCGCCTCGACGTCGTATCTGCTGGTGGACATGCTCAGCCAACAGGTCCTGGCCGCAACGAACCCCGACGCGCGCGTCGAACCGGCGTCGCTTGCCAAACTGATGACCGCCTACGTGGCGTTCGACGCTTTGCGCCAGAAACGCGTTACGCTGTCACAGCCGGTGACGATTTCGGAAAAGGCCTGGCGCGCGCCCGGCTCGCGCATGTTTCTGGACCCGGGCAAGTCCGTCGCGATCGAGGACCTGCTGCACGGCATGATCGTGCAGTCGGGCAACGACGCGTCGATCGCGCTGGCGGAAGGCGTTGCCGGCAGCGAAGAAACCTTTGTCGAGCAGATGAATCGCGAAGCCGCGCGCCTCGGCCTGAGGAACTCGAACTTCGTTAATGCGACCGGGCTGCCGAACCCGCAGCAATACTCCACTGCCGCCGACCTGGCGCTGTTGTCGGCGGCGATCATCCGCGAGTTTCCGCAGTACTTTCCGATGTACCGGTTGCGCGAGTTCCGCTACAACAACATCACGCAGTACAACCGCAACCGCCTGCTGGGGCGCGACCCCTACGTGGACGGTCTCAAGACCGGCTACACCGAGAGCTCCGGCTTCTGCATGATCGGCACCGCACAGCGCAACGGCCGGCGCCTGATCGCCGTGGTGATCGACGCCGGTTCGGAAGGCGGCCGCGCGGCGGAGGCGCAGAGACTGCTCAACTACGGATTCGAGGCCTTCGACACCGTGAAGCTCTACGCCAGGGGACAGCCGGTGCATCAGCTGCCGGTATGGAAAGGCAGCAGTAAACAATTGCAGGCGGGATTTACCGACGATTATTACGTCACCGTTCCGAAGGGGGTTGGCGAACGACTCAAGGCCCGGCTGGAGAGCATGCAACCGCTGATCGCGCCGATCCGCGCGGGGGATAGAGTCGGAACGCTGCGCCTGACTTTCGACGGCCAGCCCTTCGGCGAGCGCACCCTCGTCGCCCTGCAGACCGTCGGCATCGCCAACCTGTTCGTGCGCGGATGGCACAGCCTGCGGCTGCAGTTCCAATAAGGGCAAGCGATTGGGTGATTAGGTGATTAAGTGACTGCAAAAACCTGATTACTCGAACACCGAATCACTCAATCACCAAATCACTGAATCACTCAATCACCGAATCAAAGCCCCTCAATGATTTATCTCAACGGCGAATTCGTGCCGATCGAACAGGCCAGGGTCCCGGTGCTCGATCGCGGCTTCATCTTCGGTGACGGCGTGTACGAAGTGATTCCGGTGTACTCGCGGCATCCGTTCCGGCTCGCCGAGCATCTGCGGCGATTGCAGGCCAGCCTCGACGGCATCCGGCTCGCCAATCCCCATGACGACGTCGAATGGACGCGGCTGGTGCGCCGTCTGATCAAACTAAATGAGCCAGCGGACCAGTCGTTGTACCTGCACGTCACCCGCGGCGTCGCGAAGCGCGATCACGCCTTCCCCGGAGGCGTGCCGCCAACGGTGTTCATGATGAGCAATGCGCTTTCCGTGCCGCCACCGGAGCAGGTGGCAAAGGGCGTGGGAGCGATCACCGCCGCCGACAACCGCTGGCTGCGCTGCGACATCAAGGCGATTGCGTTGTTGCCCAACGTACTATTGCGGCAACTCGCGGTGGATGCCGGCTGTGTCGAAGCCGTACTGTTGCGCGACGGCATCATGACCGAAGGCGCGGCCAGCAATATTTTCGTGGTCAAGAACAGCATTCTGCTGGCGCCGCCGAAGAACAATCTGATGCTGCCCGGAATCACTTACGACGTGGTGCTGGAACTGGCGCAGGCCGACGGCATCAAACACGAGGTTCGACCGGTTCCGGAGTCCGAGCTGCGCGGCGCAGATGAGGCGTGGCTCACCTCTTCCACCAAGGAAGTGCTGGCGATCGTAAGGCTGGACGACAAGGCCGTCGGCGGCGGCGTACCCGGACCGGTATTCAGACGCATGTATGCGCTATACCAGGAGTACAAGGAGCGCGTGATGCGCGCCCCCGGGATGGGTGTCGAATGAGAAAAGATTTTGATATGCAAGACCCTTTCACCACGGAGGACACGGAGGACACGGAGGAAAAACAAAACGAGGAAAAGACACTCGGGGTTAAAAGGAAGGTGCCTGTTCGCAAACCTGCGCCGCCAACTCTTGCTGCGACGGATCATGATCAGCTAATGAAACAGTGTAACCTGCGCATTTTTTGCTCTTGCCTTTCCTCCGTGTCCTCCGTGTCCTCCGTGGTGAAATGCTTTGGATAGCTTGATGGAGAACACCTCTCTCATCGAATACCCGACCGACTTCCCGATCAAGGTCATGGGCAGGCGCGAGCCGCGGCTGGTGCAGACGATCGTCCAGATCGTGCGGCGCCACGCGCCGGACTTCGATCCGGCAACCGTGGAAATGCGCACCAGCAAGAAGAACAGCTACCTCAGCGTCACCTGCACCGTGCGCGCCACCTCGCGCGAGCAGCTCGATGCGCTTTACCAGGAGCTGTGCGATCATCCGTCGGTGGTGATGGTC
>CAYNFN010000519.1:0-23415 GCA_964396485.1 uncultured Alcaligenaceae bacterium | reverse complement strand
TGTCTGCCGCCGGTCGAAGCCTTGCAACCGGAGGAAATCAAGAAAATCCGGGAAAAGTCGCGCGTCAGTCAGGCAGTTTTTGCAGCACTGCTGAATACCAGCGTATCGACGGTGCAGAAGTGGGAGATCGGTCAGAAGCGGCCAACCGGGACAGCGCTCAAACTGCTCCACTTGGTGCAGAAGCGAGGCTTGGAGATCGTTGCGTAGGGCCTGCCCGTCCGCTACGCACCTGCCACGCGCTCAAGTTCCCGCTGCGGTAGCATGGCGGCTTACGCCAGGGAGAAGAATATTTCGACGTATACCGTCAAAAGCTGGCTGCTAAAATCTACGAGGATTTAGTACCGCGGGCGAGTGGTGGAATTGGGATACACAAGGCACTTAAAATGCCTCGGCGCAAGCCATGCCGGTTCGAATCCGGTCTCGCCCACCATCTCGACAGGTTCATGCCGGTTCGAGTCCGGCTCCGGGCACCATCCGCTCCCGCACCGACATCATTCCAAATGGAACGCATCTCCTCGCGCCAGAATACGCATGTCAAGCAGGCGCACAAGCTGGCCGAGTCCGCGCGCGAACGCGCGAAGAGCGGCCGCACGCTGCTCGACGGCACGCGGCTCATCGGTGCGTACGCCGAGCGGTTCGGCGTGAAAGCAATCACCTTGCTGGTGAACGAGCAGGGCGCACGGCGTCCCGAGGTGCGGCAACTCATCGAAGCCGTCAATCCCCGTCGCGTCTATCTGCTCGCGGACGAACTGTTCGACGATATCACCCAGGTTGAAACTCCGGAGGGCGTGATCGCGATCGTCGACATCCCACGGCTCGAAACGAATTCGCCGGACGATTTTCGCGTAGTGCTCGACGGTGTGCAGGATCCAGGCAACGTGGGTGGATTGCTGCGCACTGCGGCGGCGGCGGGCGCCACTTCGGCCTATCTCGCCAAGGGATGCGCGGATGCCTGGTCGCCGAAATCGTTGCGCGGTGGAATGGGTGCGCAATTCGTGCTGCCGGTCCATGAACGCGTGGATCTGTCCGTCGCGTTGTCGGGATTCAAGGGCAGCGTCATCGCCACCAGCCCGCGAGCAAAGAAATCGGTCTTCGAGGTCGATCTGACCGGGCCCGTGGCAATGATTTTCGGCAGCGAGGGCAGGGGACTGGGAGAAGACTGGGTCGGAATGGCAACCCAATTGGTACACGTTCCGATGGCGCCCAAGGTCGAATCACTCAACGTCGCTGCGGCTGCGGCCGTGTGCTGTTTCGAACGGCTGCGTCAGACCAGGAACTCGTGACCCGGCGGACGGCCCTTACCGCCGACACCAGGATCGATCCACCCCGACGGGATTTGTCCCGGTTCCGCTGCAGCTCACAGGAACCGGTGAGTGCCCAGTACCTCTTACTGGCTCACTGATGATTTCCAATGGCCCAATGGGGCAAGGACGACTTCGCTGAGCCTGTTGCGCGGGTGATTGGAACCAGCAAATTGGTGGAATAGTTGGGGCAGGGGTAAAGGTCTCGAACCTGCTAACGATAGTTGGGCTACAGTCAGGCAATATTTAACATAATATACATTATGCGCACTTATTGAGGCTCTTCGGGCGGCCGCCGGGTGGAAAGAACCTGGACTTCGGCGTATCCGAGTTGCCTCCAAAACAAGATAAGCCGGGACCTTCCCGCCCTTTTCCCATCAGGCCTGCCGTTTGTAGTTACCGGTGCAACACGTCTATGTGCAGATTCGGATCCCCCTTGCCGCGGACTTTCGCCGCAGATGCCGCCGCTTTCCCGGTCGCTGCGCAGCCAACGTCTGGCCCGTAGAACCGGGAATTCAGGCCGCGTTCTTGAACAACTCGAAGAAATTGGCGGTCGTTGCGGTGGCCACGGCTTCGACCGAAACCCCTTTCAGGCGTGCCACTTCTTCGGCGACAAAACGGACGTATGCGGGTTGATTGGTCCTGCCGCGGTAAGGAACGGGAGCCAGATAAGGCGAGTCGGTCTCGATGAGCATGTGTTCCAGCGGCACCTCGCGTGCTACCGCCTTTAGCGCGAGAGCGTTTTTGAACGTGACGATGCCGGAAAAGGATATGAGGAAGTTCATGTCCATGGCCGCGATCGCAACAGCCTGGGTCTCAGTGAAACAGTGCATCACGCCACCGCATTCGGCCGCGTTTTCTTCCTTCATGATTTGGAGCGTGTCCGCAGACGCTTCCCGCGTATGGATGATGAGCGGCTTTCCGGACTGGCGGGCTGCCCGGATATGGCGACGGAAACGATCCCGTTGCCACTCCAGATCGCCTTCCAGCCGGTAATAGTCGAGTCCCGTTTCTCCGATTGCGACGACCCGGGGATGTCTAACCAACGCGACCAGGCGATCGATGTCGGGCTCCTCGCCGCCCTGATCGTCCGGATGTACCCCGACTGAGGCAAAGACGTTGGAAAAGCGCTCGGCGATCGACAGAACCTGGGGAAGGGTTTCAAGGTTTACCGAAACGCACAACGCATGTGTCACGGCGTTCGACTGCATCGCCGCGACCACGCCGTCAAGATCAGCCGCGAGCTCGGGGAAATTGATATGGCAGTGAGAATCTACAAACAAATTTTGTTTTTATATTAATTGGATGAGTTCATTATTTCATCTTCTTTCTCACATCGTGTGAGTCGGGCAGTTGATCTTCATTTGACCGCCCAACCGCTTCAAGATCTGGTTACGGCGGCGGCGGTCGTTCTGGGGACGATCGTTATGGAAGCCCCTCTGTGCCTCTGTACTCATGTGCCGGGATAGCCCGACAGCAGACTTTCCATAGCCAGTCGCTTGTTCAACGGATGCTGGGCCGCACGGCCGTATTGTAGTACCGAGTCGTACCAGACCATGAGTACCTGCGCGGGCAGCTTACTCGCCAGCGGCTCCAGGGCTGCTGCGTAATCGGGGTGATAGCGGACCGTTCCTCCGGATTTGAGCGAGACCAGATCGTAAGCCCACTGTGACAGCAGCCTGGCTACCACTGTTCCGTCGATCGGTTCGGCGCGATCCGCAGCGGCCAAAGGATCGAAATCGGGACGGGCCAGCTCATCGAGCAGCGCCTTGCGCTGACTCCAAAACTCCACGTCTCCGGCCCTTTCCATTGCTGCCAGAGGAGCATAGCCCCCCTGTGCCAACGCCAAAAGGGGATTTTCTATCCCCTGCCCCTTCAGCCAGTCGAGCGCCGCATCGGGCGCCGGCACGCCAAACGGCACCTGGAAACAGCGGCTGCGTATGGTTGGCAGCACGCGGTCGGGCCGGTGACTGACCAGCACGAAATGAGTCGCGCTGCCCGGCGGTTCCTCGAGCATCTTGAGCAACGCGTTGGCCGCGCTCGGATGCATCGCTTCCGCAGGCGCAATCACGATGACCTTGGCGCGCCCTCGACGCGCGGTGGTGGCGACGAAATCGGCCAGGTCACGGATCGCATTTACAGGAATCTGACGGCTCGGTTTTTTTGCCGGCGTTGCCGATTCCTCCTCCGATGACTCAGTGGCCTGCGCGTCTTCCTGTCCTGATTCGACGATGCGCAAATCGGGATGATTGCCGACGTCGTACAAATGACAGGAGGGGCACGTTCCGCAAGCCCCCTTTCCTGCACGTTCCGCTTCGCAAAGCAGGGCCTTGGCAATAAACAGCGCCGTCGTTCTCTTCCCCAGCCCCGCCTGGCCGCTGAGCAGAAGCGCATGCGGCATCGCCGAAACGGTTTCCGGCAATCTTTCAAGCGCCGGCTTGACCCACGGAAAGTCTATTTTTTCCATATGGCCAGGAGTCGCTGCTCAATTTCTAGCTGGATATCGGCAATGGGCTTGCTGCCATCGATCCTGACCATCCGGTTGGGACACTGCTGCAAGCGCTCGAGGTAGGCATTGCGCACCCTGCTGAAAAATTCCACGTCTTCACGTTCGAACCGGTCCGGCGACCTGATGCGGGCGACCCGGCTTTGTCCGAGTTCGGCGCTGACATCGAAAAGCAGCGTCAGGTCCGGCTGCAGATCCGGATGAACCCAGCGTTCAAGTGCTTTCAATTTGTCCTTCACGACCCCGCGTCCGCCGCCCTGATAGGCAAAGCTGGCATCGGTAAAGCGGTCGCACAGGACCCAGTCGCCTCGCCGCAGCGCCGGATTGATCACGTCTTCCACGTGTTGGCGCCTGGCCGTGAACATCATCAGCGCTTCGGTTTCAGGGTGTATCGGCTGTTCGCCGGCGAGCAGTATCCGGCGCAGTTGCTCACCGAGGACGGTTCCGCCGGGTTCGCGGGTCACGATCAGGCCGACGCCGTGCCCACGCAGGAAATCGGCGGCCCAGGCCAGGTGTGTGCTCTTCCCTGCCCCGTCGATGCCTTCGAAAGTAATGAACTTGCCGCGCTTCACTGCGATCGTTGGTATCTGTTCACGGCTCGATTGTGCTCTGCCAGCGTCGAGGAGAAATCATGGCTGCCGTCGCCACGGGCAACAAAGTAGAGCACCGGGCTCTGCGCTGGGTTCAATGTGGCCTGGATGGAAGCTTCACCGGGCATGGCGATCGGGGTCGGCGGAAGCCCGTAGCGGGTATAGGTGTTGTAGCTCTGGTCGGTTTCGAGATCGCGGCGGCGAAGGTTGCCGTCGAATGACGCACCCAGCCCATAGATCACCGAAGGATCGGTCTGCAGACGCATGCGCCGTTTCAAACGATTGACGAATACGGCCGCGACCATGTCACGTTCGTCGGCCCGGCCGGTTTCCTTTTCCACAATCGATGCCAGGATAAGCGCTTCGTATACATTGGCAACCGGCAGGCCCTTGGCCCGTTGTTCCCAAAGCGCTTCGAGCTTGGTCCGCATCCTCAGGTGAGCCTGCCTGAGGATCGTCAGGTCGCCGGTACCTGCGGCGAAGTAATAGGTATCCGGGAAGAACAGCCCCTCGGGGGATTTTTCCTCGAGTCCGAGGCTTTCCAGAATTTGCGCATCGGACCGTCCCGCGCTGTCGTGCTTCACGGCAGGATGTTGATCGAGCGCATTGCGCATTTGCCGGAAGGTCCAACCCTCGATGAATCGAAGTTCCAACTGGGCAACATGACCACTGACGATCTTGTCGAGCAGCCGGTGCGGCGTGACCCTGGTGCCGACGCTATAGTTGCCAGCCTTGATGTCGCCTGCGTTTCCGAGCAGACGCGCGAGCACCAGAAAGCTCCAGCTGTCGGAAATCAGGCCCGCATTCTCGAACTGCTCCGCCACGCTGCGCAGGCTGCTGCCGTGATCCACGTTGAAATGACGCGCCTGCGGCGCGACTTCGACCGGCGTCAGCGCGAAATAACCGAGCCAGCAGGCGGCGCCGATCGCCGCGAGCACACCGAAGAAAACCAGCGTCCGCAACAGGCGCATGAGCGTCCATTTCGGTCGAGGCAGAAAAAGTTTCTTGCGCTTTGCCATGCTGAGGGTGGTCACCTCAACGTCATATTCGACATCTCCAGGACGCCCGCGGCTGGCGCAGGGTCAACCGGCCGGCGCCGTCGGGGGACGCTTCCGGCAGTGTTCAGACCGCGCGGAAAATCAGCGTGCCGTTGGTGCCGCCGAATCCGAAGGAATTCGACATGGCAACCTTGATATTCATCGGGCGCGCGGTGTTCGGCACGTAATCGAGGTCGCACTGAGGGTCTTGATTGAACAAATTGATGGTCGGCGGAGCCACCTGGTCCCGAATCGCCAGTACGGAAAAAATCGCTTCCACTCCGCCGGCGGCGCCGAGCAGGTGTCCGGTCGCCGACTTGGTCGAACTGACCGCGAGACGTTTGGCGTGCTCGCCGAAGCAGCGCTTCACCGCAACAGTCTCGGCTAAGTCGCCCAGCGGCGTCGAGGTGCCGTGGGCATTGATGTAATCCACCTGGTCCGGATTGATGCCGGCATTTCGCATTGCGTTGAGCATGCCGCGCGCGGCGCCTTCGCCGTCCTCGCAGGGCGCAGTGATGTGGTGCGCATCGGCGCTCACGCCGTAACCGGCAAGCTCGCAGTAGATTCCGGCGCCGCGTGCCCTGGCGTGTTCGAGTTCCTCCAGCACCAGCACTCCGGCGCCTTCACCCAGCACGAAGCCGTCGCGGTCCTTGTCCCAGGGACGGCTCGCCGTCGCCGGATCGTCGTTTCGCGTGCTGAGTGCGCGCGCCGCCGAGAATCCTCCAACGCCCAGCGAACACAACGCGGCTTCGGATCCGCCCGCAACCATGACGTCGGCATCACCGTACTCGATCAGCCGCGCCGAGTCGCCCAGGCAATGATTCGCGGTCGTGCACGCAGTGACCATCGCCAGGCACGGCCCCTTGAAACCGTACATGATCGAAAGGTTTCCCGAAATCATGTTGATGATCGCGCCGGGGATGAAGAACGGGGAGATTTTGCGTGCGCCGCCTTTGATCATGGCCCGATGGGTTTCCTCGATCAGCGGCAGTCCGCCGATTCCCGAACCGATATTCAAGCCGATGCGCTCGGCGTCCTTCGGATTGGCCTCGAGCCCGGCGTCGCGAATCGCCTCCACCGCAGCGGCAATGCCGTAATGGATGAAAACATCCACGCGCCGCGCTTCTTTCGGCGACAGCACCTGGCCGACGTCGAAGTTCTTTACCTCGCCGGCGATCTGGGATGCGAAGGGGCTGGCGTCAAAACGGGTGATCCGGGTGATCCCGGACTTGCCCGCCAGGATGTTGGTCCAGGCCTCCTTGACGCTGTTCCCGACCGGGCAAACGGTCCCCAGGCCGGTGACTGCGACTCGGCGTCTAGACAACGGGACTCCGGAAAAAGAGGAAAGAAGGCGTGATTAGTTCAGATGCGCCTTGATGTAATCAGTGGCCTGCTGAACGGAAGTGATCTTTTCCGCCTCTTCGTCGGGGATCTCGCACTCGAACTCTTCTTCAAGCGCCATCACCAGTTCCACGGTGTCGAGGGAATCGGCTCCGAGGTCGTCGACGAACGTGGACTCATTCTTCACGTCCGCCTCGTTCACGCCCAGCTGCTCGGCAACGATTTTTTTCACGCGCTGTTCTACGGATTCCATTAATGTCCCTTCCCTTTACTTGAAGATGCAGTAACGTGTCTGACTGCCGCCGCCCCGGAGGGGCACCTGCAACGGCGAAAAACACGCGCGTTAGTCTACCAAAATTGCAAGGCTTCCGGAGTCAATCCATGTACATGCCACCGTTGACATGCAGGGTACTTCCGGTGACGTAGGCGGCGCCCTCGGACGCGAGAAACACCACCGCCGCCGCCACTTCCTGCGGCTGCCCGAATCGGGCCAATGGCACATGCGCCAGCAGCGCAGTCTTGCTCTCCTCCGGCAATCCGCGCGTCATGTCGGTGTCAATGAAACCGGGCGCAACGCAGTTTACAGTGATGTTGCGGCTGCCCACTTCACGTGCAAGCGACTTGCTGAATCCGACGATCCCGGCCTTGGCTGCGGCGTAATTCACTTGCCCCGGGTTGCCCATCGAGCCCACCACCGAGGTAATGTTGATGATGCGCCCGGATCGCGCCTTCATCATGGGGCGGATTACCAGCTTGCTCAAGCGGTACACCGACTTCAGGTTGGTGTCCATGATCTCGTCCCATTCGCTATCCTTCATTCGCAGCAGCAGGTTATCGCGGGTAATTCCGGCATTGTTCACGAGGATTGCGACCGAACCAAACTGTGACTCGATGTTGCCGAGCACCTGCTCCATCGCTGCGGGATCGTTGACATTGAGCTTGAGCCCGGCGCCCTTCATGCCTTCGCCGGCCAGATAGGCGGAGATTGCCGCGGCGCCAGCGTCGCTGGTGGCGGTACCCACCACCGTCGCGCCGGCCTTGCCGAGCGCGATCGCGATTGCCTGCCCGATCCCACGGCTGGCGCCGGTCACCAGCGCAACTTTTCCTGCGAGCATGAACGCCTCTCCAATAGATCTATTGCAGGCTTATTTCAGCACGGCCAAAGCCTGGCCGAATGCCTCGCCATCGCTGAACGAAAGAATCTGGGTTTCCGGCGCGATGCGCTTGTTCAGTCCGGCCAGCACCTTGCCGGGTCCGCATTCGACGATATGGGTAACGCCGCTCGACACCATCTGCCGCACCGTTTCCACCCAGCGCACAGGTTGAACCAGCTGGCGCACCAGCGCGTCCTTGATCGCGTCAGCCGATTCGGCGCTCTTGGCATCGGCATTGTGCAGCACCGGGACCGTGCCGCGCCTGAACGACGGCGAGCCCAGTTCCTGACGCATGCGCTCGGCCGCTGGCCGCATGAGACTGCAATGCGACGGAACGCTCATCGGCAGGAGAACCGCGCGTTTCGCGCCCCTGGCTTTCGCGATTTCCATTCCACGTTCGACAGCGGTCTTGTTGCCAGCGATGACCACCTGCGCGGGCGAATTGAAATTCGCGGCCTCGGCCACTTCGTCTGGGCCGCTCGCCTCCGCACAAACGGCGCGGACCACATCATCATCCAGACCGAGTATCGCCGCCATCGCGCCTACGCCCGCCGGCACGGCTTCCTGCATTGCGCGGGCGCGAAACCGCGCCAGCGGCACCGCATCGGCAAAATCCAGCGCGCCGCTTGCCACCAGGGCGGTGTATTCGCCGAGGCTGTGCCCCGCCATAAACGCCGGCGCGGATCCTTCCCGCGCCTGCCACGCACGATACAGCGCCACACCCGCCACCAGCATCAAAGGCTGGGTATTGGCGGTGAGATTGAGTTCTTCCGCGGGACCCTCGGTAACAAGCTTCCAAAGATCCTGCCCCAGCAGTTTGGAAGCCTGCGCAAATGATTCGCGTACGCGCGGCAGATCTCCGAAAGACTGCATCATGCCGACCGACTGCGAGCCCTGCCCCGGAAAGACAAATGCGATCTTCATGTCGTCGCGATCACCAGCGCAGTAACACCGCGCCCCAGGTAAATCCTCCGCCCACGCCTTCCAGCAGCAGCGTCTGGCCGGGGCGGATTCGCCCGTCGCGCACCGCTTCGTCGAGCGCCAGCGGGATCGAGGCCGCCGACGTATTGCCGTGATGATCTACGGTGGAGATGACTTTCTCGACGGGCAGACCGAGCTTTTTGGCGGTCGCTTCCGTGATGCGGATGTTGGCCTGGTGCGGCACGAACCAGTCCAGGTCCGACACCTTCAGTCCGGCCTGATCCAGCACTTCGTGCGCGACCTCCACGAATACCCGCACCGCGAACCTGAAAACCGGGCCCCCGTCCATGTGGACAAACGGCCTGCCCCACACCTTGCCGCCGCATACGCTGCCCGGCACCGACAGGTGGTCCTTGTGGCTGCCATCGGCGTGCAGCCGCGTGGCCAGAATCCCGGGTGTGTCGCTCGCCGCGAGCACGACCGCACCGGCTCCGTCGCCGAACAGCACGCAGGTGCCGCGGTCGTTCCAGTCGAGAATCCGGGAATAGACCTCAGCGCCGACCACCAGCACTTTCTTTGCCTGGCCGGCGCGGATGAAAAGATCCGCCGTACTCAAGGCATAGACGAAGCCGCTGCACACCGCCTGCAGGTCGAACGCCGGGCAGCCGACAATGCCGAGCCTGGACTGCAGGATGCACGCTGTGCTCGGGAAAATCATGTCCGGCGTGGTGGTGGCGACGATGATCATGTCGATGTCGCCCGCCGCGACACCCGCGGAATGCAGTGCCTTCTGCGCAGCCGGCAGCGCCAGATCGCTGGCCAGTTCGCCTTCCGCCGCGATATGACGGCTGCGAATGCCGGTGCGGCTGCGGATCCATTCGTCGGAAGTGTCGACGATCTTTTCCAGATCGGCGTTGGTGAGAACCTTCTCGGGAAGATGGCTGCCGGTGCCGATTATCCGGGAATTCATCACGTAACCCTTTGATGAATTGAGGCCATGCGCTCGCTGATGCCGTGGAGCATGTCATTATGCGCCTCCTCGTAGGCGCGCTGGATCGCGAAGCGCAAACCGAAGCTGTCCGCCGAGCCGTGGCTCTTGACCACGATCCCTTTCAGGCCGAGAAGGCTGGCGCCGTTGTAGCGCCGAGGATCGACGCGACGGCGGAAGGCATTGATGACCGGCAAAGCCATCGCGCCCGAAAGCCTGGTGAACAGATTGCGGCCGAACTCCTGGCGCAGGTACATCGCCAGCATCTGCGCCAGCCCTTCCGAAGTCTTGAGCGCGATGTTGCCGACGAAGCCGTCGCATACGATTACATCGGTGGTGCCCTTGTAGATGTCCGTACCCTCGATGTTGCCGTAGAAATTGAGGTTGCTGTCGCGCATCAGTTCCGCGGCCTGCTTGACCACTTCGTTTCCCTTGATCTCCTCTTCACCGATGTTGAGCAGGCCAACCGTCGGGCGTTCGACATGTTCGACTGCGCTTACCAGCGACGATCCCATCACGCCGAACTGCAGCAGATGTTCCGCGGTGCAGTCCACATTGGCGCCGAGATCGAGCACGCAGGTGCGGCCGCGCTGCGTCGGCAGGAAAGAGGCGATGGCCGGACGCTCGATGCCGGGCAGCATCTTGAGCACGAACCGCGACATCGCCATCAGCGCTCCGGTGTTGCCGGCGCTGACGCAGGCATCCGCCTGTTCGCTCTTGACCAGGTCGATCGCCAGCCGCATCGACGAGTCACGTTTTCCCCGCAGCGCCGAGGCCGGCGCTTCATCCATTGCCACCACTTCCATTGCAGCTTCGATGCGAATGCGGCCGCCTGCCTTTATGCGGCGGCGCTTCAGCTCCGTTTCGATTGCTTCAGTATTTCCCACCAGGATAACCTGCGCGTCCGCGACGCCATCGAGAAAATCGAGGGCGGCGGGCACGGTGACGTGGGCGCCGTGGTCACCACCCATGCAGTCGAGTGCTATCGTGATCGCCATGGATTATGCATTGCCTCGGGAAGCGTGCCGCACCCGGGAAATGCCGGATACGCGCTCGGGCGGCTGTCGCACCCGCTGCAGCGGGTCGAAGCGGGCGTTCGGCTCATTGAGTGCCAGCTGCGCGGCCTCGCAGCCAAAAGCCGGCGTCGCTCAGTCGCCTTTGGTCTTGACGACTTTCTTGCCGCGGTAGTAGCCGTTGGGGCTGATGTGATGACGCAGATGCACTTCGCCAGTGGTGGGCTCGACGGCGAGCGGCGGGTTGGTTAGAAAATCGTGGGAGCGATGCATGCCGCGTTTCGAGGGCGACTTCTTGTTCTGTTGGACTGCCATTAGATGACTCCTTCAATTGAAACTTTTGTTACTGCCGCTTGAGGGTCGCCAATGCGTTGAACGGCGACTCCCGCGTGCCCGATTCCGGGTTCGGCGACGGCGCCGTGCAGGCGCCCTCCTCGTGGCCCGCCACCATCGGCAGTCCTAGTATGACTTCGTCTTCGACCAGCGCGATGACGTCGAGTTTCGGGTCGGCGTGCAGCTGTTCCGTGTCCTGCGCCTCATCGGCGGGATCGCTCAACACCTGGTTCGCAGGAACGAGCATGAAGTTTCGCACCGCATCGAATCGGCAGCGAACCGGCCCCAGACAACGCCGGCAGCGGAGCACCAGTTCGCCGCCGAGTGCAAGCCGCAACGAGGGTTTGCCCTCCTGATCGACATGACCTTCCAGCTCATACGCGATTGCGCCGGACTGATCGAACAATGCATTGTGCAAACGCGCAAGCGCCGCGACTGCCACCGTTGCGCGCAATTCACCGGACTCACGCGCAAACACGACGCTATCGACGACAGCCCGGTCAAACATAAGCCGCGCATAATATTAGTTTTGAATTACCCTGTCAAAACAAAATGTCTTCAACAAACAGCGGTCTGCAGTTGATTCTCGCCTCGACCTCGCGCTATCGCAAGGACTTGCTATCGAGGCTCGGCATAGCCTTCGAAACGGCTGCGCCGGAAGTGGATGAAACACCGCTGAACGGCGAACATGCTACCGACACCGCGCGCCGGCTCGCGCTTGCCAAGGCCCAGGCCGTGCGCGCCCGATTCCCGGGTGCGCTGATCGTCGGTTCCGATCAGGTGGCGGTGTGCGATGGTGTGCGCCTCGACAAGCCCATGACGCATGCGGTGGCCGTTCAGCAACTGCGCCATGTCAGCGGCAGGTCCGTGACCTTCCACTCCGTGGTGGTGGTGCTCAACGCTGGCAGCGGCCGGATACAGTCGCGGCTGGTGCCCACCACGGTAAAGTTCCGCCGCCTCGACGACGCGGAAATCGAGCGTTACCTGCGCCGCGAGCCAGCGTACGACTGTGCCGGCAGCGCCAAGGCGGAAGGGTTGGGCATCTCACTGGTCGAAAGCATCGAGTCCGGCGACCCGACCGCGCTCATCGGTCTGCCTCTCATTGCCCTTTCGAGCATGCTCAGGGAAGAACAATTAACTGTTCCATAACAATATTTTATAAAATCTTGTTCATGTAAATAATGGAAAAGGGGCAACTCTATCTGATTCCAGTTGATCTGGTTCGCGGAGACACCGGCGACTGGATCGGTACACGACTGAAAACCGCGGTTCAGGCTCTGCGCTTTTTCGTGGTGGAGAATCCGAAATCAGCCCGGCAGTTCCTTAAAACATTGAATCTGCCGTTGGCGGAACTGACGCTCGAAGTGCTGGACGAGCATTCCGGAACCGAAGACGTTCAACGATTCGTGCGCAAACTGGAGGCAGGCGTCGATCTGGGGCTACTGTCGGAAGCGGGCTGTCCGGCGATTGCCGATCCGGGTGCGGCGCTGGTAGCCGTGGCGCATCGGATAGGCGCGCGAGTGATCCCGCTGGTGGGCCCCTGCTCCATCGTACTGGCATTGATGGCCTCCGGACTCAACGGTCAGCGTTTTGCGTTCAATGGCTACCTGCCCGCGCGCTCCCCTGAGCGCGAGTACGGTATTCGCGAACTGGAGGAAAGATCGCGGCACCTGGACCAGACCGAAATCTTCATAGAGGCGCCTTACCGCAATGATCAGTTGTTCGCTGCACTGCTGCGCACCTGCGACGCGGATACCATGCTGTCGCTCGCAACAGACCTGACCGGCGCAGCCGAGCAGGTGACAACCCGCACCGTGGCGCAATGGAAGAATGCACCGCCGAGCCTGGACCGCAGACCGAGCGTTTTCCTGCTTCTGGCAAAGGGGAAAGTATCAGCGCACCGGGGAAAGCGGTCCGGCGGCACGCATTAGCGCCTCGCCGAGCGCGGCACCGAAGCGCTTGGCGAAGCGCTCGGCCAGATTCTCGCGCGGCGTGAAGTCGACGATTCTTTCGGCCTTGATGACTTCACGGGCCACGAAATCAACGCTCCCGAGGGCATCGGTCAGTCCCAGGTCGATACTTTTCTGGCCGGTCCACAACAGGCCGGAAAAAATGTCCGGCGCTTCCTTCAGACGCTTGCCGCGCCCCTTGCGCACCACTTCAACAAACTGCTGATGAATCTCCCCCAGCATGCGTTTCGCGTATTCGTGCTGCGCGGGATCGAGTGGCGAGAACGGATCGAGAAATCCCTTGTTCTCTCCGGCGGTGAGCAGCCTGCGTTCGACGCCGAGTTTTTCCATCGTGCCGGTAAAACCGAAGCCGTCCATCAGCACGCCGATTGAACCGATGATGCTCGCCTTGTCGACATAGATCCGGTCCGCGGCAACCGCCACATAGTAGCCGCCCGAGGCACAGATGTCCTCGATCACCGCATAGATCGGGATTTCCGGGTATTTCTCGCGCAGCCGGCCGATTTCGTCGTTGATGGTGGCGGCCTGCACCGGGCTGCCACCCGGGCTGTTGATGCGCAGGATCACGCCCTTGGTGCTCTTGTCCCCGAAAGCGTCCTGCAGCCCCTGATTGATGACGTCGGCATTGGCGTGCTCATCCGCGGCGATGACGCCGTTCAACTCCACCAGCGCGGTATGGTTGCCCGGCAACGCCACCTCACGCCCGCCCAGCCAGCCGAACGCGGCGAACATCAGAATGAAAAGATAAATGAAGGTAAGCGTCTTGAAAAAGATGCCCCAGTGGCGGGCCCTGCGCTGCTCGTCGAGCGCAGCACGCGCGAGCTTTTCGATGATCTCGCGTTCCCAGTTGCCTCCGGAGCCGCCCGGATCGGTTTCAGTCATGATGCGTTTCCTCAATTTTGACCAGGTAAACCTGTCCGTCCTGCTCCTCGATCGGCAGTTTGGTCAGTTTCTGGCCTATGCACGGACCGCCGACGCAGCAGCCCGTATCCGGAAGATACGCGGCACCGTGCGTCGAACATACCAAGTATAGACCGGACACGTCGAAGAACTCACCTGGCTGCCAGTCGAGTTCGACCCCGACGTGGGCGCAGCGGTTCACATAGCCGTGCACCCGGCCCCGATAGCGCACCGCAAACGCCGTCGCCGGTCCGCGCTCCGTTTCCACGGTAAAGCGCACGCCCTTGCTGCGCTCGGGCAGGTCGCCGGCCGCGCAAATCAGGCGTCTTGCTTCAGCCATTGCATCAGCTCGGCGAAACTGCCGACACACGCCAGTGGCGCAAGGCGCTCGAGTTCCTCGCGCGGGTGCGCGCCGTAAGTCAAGCCCACCGCAGGCACCCCGGCGTTCGTGGCCATCAGCAGATCGTGCGTGGTGTCTCCGATCATCAGCGTGCGCTCCCGCGTCACTCCCAGCATCCGCATCAGCGTTTCCAGCATGTCGGGATGCGGTTTGGGGAAGCCCTCGTCGGCGCAGCGCGAAGCGTGAAAATGTGCGCCGAGCGTCGTACTGTGCAAAGCGCGGTCCAATCCGCGACGGCTTTTGCCGGTGGCCACCGCCAGCAGGTAGCCGTCGCGGTTGAGTGCGGGTATGCCTTCCTCGACCATCGGGAACAGCCCGATGTCCTCGTGGCCGGCCAGAAAGTGGGCACTATAGCGGTCCGCGACTTCGCGGTAACGACGGTTTTCCAGTCCGGGATTGAGGTAGGCCAGCGCGTCTTGCAGCCCGAGCCCGATCACGTGACGCGCCGCTTCCTGGCTCGGCACCGGTAGATCTAGGTCCCGGAACGCAGCCTGCAACGAAGCGACGATATGTCCGGCGGAGTCCACCAGCGTACCGTCCCAGTCGAAAACCAGCAGTTCGAAACGCTTCGACATCAGAACCTAGTGACTCCCGTCTCGGAGAGAGCGCAGGAAGCTTTCCAGCTCGGGTGCGAGCGGGGCTTGAACCCGCACCGTCTCGCCGCTGCGGGGGTGGCGGAATTCGAGACTGGCGGCGTGCAGGAACATGCGCTTCAGGGCCTGCTTCGCCAGCCGCTTGTTGGCGTCGAAATCTCCATACTTGTCGTCGCCGGCGACCGGAAAACCGAGGTGCGCCAGATGCACGCGGATCTGATGGGTGCGGCCAGTCTTGAGTTCGGCGTCGAGCAGGCTGAATCCCGCGAACTTGCGCAGCAAGCGGAACACGGTATGCGCCTGAGCGCCGTCCTCGTCGACCACCACACGGCGCTCGCCGGATGCAGATACGTACTTATGCAACGCCAGTTTGACATTGCGCTTGGCATCCTTCCACTTGCCCAGCACCAACACAAGGTAATGCTTTTTCACCGCCCCGTCGCGCAACTGCGCGTGCAAGTCGATCAGGGCGCTACGCTTCTTGGCCAGCACCAGCACGCCCGAGGTGTCGCGATCCAGCCGGTGCACAAGCTCAAGAAAGCGGATTCCTGACCGCGCCTGACGCAATTGCTCGATCACCCCGCTGGATATGCCGCTGCCGCCATGGACGGCCACGCCGCCCGGCTTGTCGACGACCAGCAGGTCCTCGTCTTCAAGGAGCACCTTGCCCGCAAATACCGCTTTGACCGTCCGGGTTCCGGGTTCGGACGCGGGCCGGGCGGTACGAACCGGCGGGAGCCTGACCTTGTCCCCGGATTGCAGCCGGTAGGCCACTTCGACCCGCCGGCCATTCACCCTCACTTCACCGCCACGAACGATGCGATAAATGTGGCTTTTTGGCACCCCTTTCAGGATCTTGTGCAGGAAATTGTCTATGCGCTGGTCGTGCGCCGACTCGTCCACCTCCCGAAAGGTTACGGATCCTTTGCTTAAGGTATTCATTTTGCTTATACTATTCCGGCAAACAAGCAATCAGTCAGGACTCGGCGGTCGAGTCTCGTGCGCCGCAAACCAGCGGCTTCATCTCCCGCCATGTCACGCCTTTAACGAGGGGTTAACGTCGCTCACCCGAAAAAGTAGCGATGGTAATTGATGAGTTACGCGCTCGCACACCAAAAGTGGATTCCACCGTCCTGCGTGAAGCAGGATGTGTACTGACAAACCTAAGGCCAGAATCTCTCGTCCTCGTCCACCCATGAATTTCCCGACGACAGAAAGCTAGAGCCCCTCGACAACCGGGGCGCCCCCCAGGTTTGTCCTCCCCGTGAATATGTGAGCGCGGGAGAACAAAAAATGAAGCGCATGTTGTTTAACGCGACCCACGCAGAAGAGCTGCGCGTCGCGATCGTCGATGGCCAGAGGCTCGTCGACTTGGATATCGAAATTGCCGGTAAAGAACAACGCAAGAGCAATATCTATAAAGGTGTAATCACCCGCATCGAGCCCAGCCTCGAAGCGGCGTTTGTCGACTACGGCAGCGATCGTCATGGCTTCCTTCCGTTCAAGGAAGTCAACCGCTCCTTCTTCCAGAATCCTGACGCCGACCCCACGCGAGTCCGCATCCAGGACGCCCTGCGTGAGGGCCAGGAACTCATCGTCCAGGTAGACAAGGACGAACGCGGTAACAAGGGCGCGGCGCTGACCACCTTCATCAGCCTGGCCGGTCGCTACCTGGTCCTGATGCCGAACAATCCCCGCGGCGGCGGTGTTTCGCGCCGGATCGAGGGCGACGACCGCACCGAACTGCGCGACACTATCTCGCAACTGGATGTTGCGCCCGGCATGAGCATTATCGCCCGCACCGCCGGCATCGGCCGTTCGGCCGAGGAGCTCACCTGGGACCTGAATTACCTCATGCAGTTGTGGCGGGCGATCGAAACCGCCGCCAAGCAGCAGGGCGGCGCCTATTTGATCTACCAGGAGGGCAGCCTGGTCATCCGCGCCATTCGCGACTATTTCCACCAGGAGATTGGCGAGATTCTGATCGACACCGAGAGCATTTACGAGCAGGCCCGCCAGTTCATGGGCCACGTGATGCCGCAGAACGTCAACCGCGTGAAGATGTACAAGGATGACGTGCCGCTGTTCTCGCGATTCCAGATCGAGCACCAGATCGAAACCGCCTATTCGCGGCAGGTGCCGCTGCCCTCCGGTGGCGCAGTGGTGATCGACCACACCGAGGCGCTGGTGTCGGTAGACGTCAACTCGGCGCGCGCCACGCGCGGCGCCGACATCGAGGAAACCGCGCTGCGCACCAATCTGGAAGCCGCGGACGAAATCGCCCGGCAACTCAGGCTGCGCGATCTTGGGGGGCTGGTGGTGATCGACTTCATCGATATGGAGTCTGCGCGCAATCAACGCGACGTGGAGAACCGGCTGCGTGATGCGCTGAAGTATGATCGCGCCCGCGTACAGACCGGCAAGATCTCGCGCTTCGGGCTGCTGGAGTTGTCGCGCCAGCGGCTGCAGACCTCGCTCGGCGAAACCAGCCATATCGCCTGCCCGCGCTGCCATGGCACCGGCCACATCCGCTCGATCGAATCCTCGGCGCTGCATATCCTGCGCATCCTCCAGGAAGAGGCGATGAAGGAGAACACTGCGGCTCTGCACGCGCAGGTTCCGGTGGACGTGGCAACTTATCTGCTCAACGAGAAGCGCAACGAATTCCACTCCATCGAGACGCGGCTCAAGGTCAACGTGCTGCTGATTCCGAACGTGAACCTGCAGACGCCCAACTATTCCGTCACCCGGCTGCGCCACGACGAACTTAACCAGAGCGAGGCCGTGCAACCGAGCTACAGGATGGTGGACGTGGCCACTGAAGTCGCGGCACCCGCGGCGACCGTGCCGAAGCCGGAGCCGCAGCGGCCGCAGGCTGCGGTGCAGGGAATCACGCCTGCCCAGCCCGCCCCGACGCACCGGGAAGAACGCAAGCCTTCCATCCTGGCAAAGATCTTCGGCTGGCTTACCCGCAAGCCGGAGCCCAAGCGCGAGCCACCCAAAGTCCGTCCGCGTGACCCGCAGCAACGCCGCGATCACATGCGCGATGGCCGGGGGCGCGGACGGGGTCGCCCGGATGAAAAGCGTGACGAGCGCCCGCCCCGCCAGGATGCAGAAAGCCGCCGCGATCAGAACCGTCCGCGTGGCCAGGAGCAAGCCGAGCGCAGGCCCCAGGAACGCCAGCAGCCGCACCGGCAGCGTCCGCCTCGCCCCGAGCCCGAGCAGGGACTGGCTGCGGTCGAGCAACGCCAGCCGGGAGACCGCCAGGAAGGCCCGCGCGAAGGAGAAGGCCGCGGCCGCCGGCGCCGCGGTCGGCGCGAACGCCCGACCGAACTCCAGGACAATGTCAGCCAGCAGCCGCGCGACGATCAATCCACGAACACCGCTGCGGCCGCCGAAATGGCCGGGCCGGCCCGCGAGCGTGAACGTCCTGCGCCGGTGGCGTCTTCACCTGAAGTCCAGACCGCTGTTCTCGAACCGGTGATGTTCACGCATGAGCCGGTCGCCGCCGAACCTCCGCCGACCGTCGCCCCGGCCATGCGGGCGCAGGAACCTGACCTGTCCGAGGAAAACACCGACGAGCAGCAACCAGAAGCGGTGGCTGCGGCGCCTGCCCGGCAGCCCTGGAAAATGGAGCCGGTCTCGCTGCCGCCCGACATGGTGATGATCGAGACCCAGGCGGACAAGGCGGCCAGGATGCTTGAGGAAGAACGACAGGATGTGCCTCGGACCGCCAGGCCGCCCCGCCCGCGTAATCCCGCGTCGGTCATCCCGGACGAGCCGCTGCAACAGGTGGAAACCCGCAAGGAATAATCCGCGATCGACGCCGGCCAATGCCGTCAGCGGACAACGGAAGCTCGGCTAAATGCCGAGCTTTTGTTTTATGTGCTGAAGCAGTCCTGCGGCCGCATCCTCTGCCATGTCCAGCGCCAGTTCGAATCCCTGCGCCCCACCATAGTAGGGATCCGGGATTTCTTCACCGCGCCGCGCACTGCTGTAATCCATGAACAAGCTCAGTTTGTCCTGATGCTGCGCCAGGGCGAGCCGTCTCAGGTCAGAGAGATTGTCCAGATCCATCGCCAGGATGTAATCGAACGAGACGAAATCCTGCCCGGTCACCTGCCTGGCGCGCAGACCCGCCAGATCGTAGCCGCGTTGGGACGCGGCCAATTGGGTGCGGCGGTCGGGCGGATGCCCGAGGTGATAGCCGTGGGTGCCGGCCGAGTCGACGAGAATTTTCTGCTCCAAGGCCGCCGACGCCACCGCATGGCGAAACACGCCTTCGGCCGTGGGAGACCGGCAAATATTGCCCATGCAGACAAACAGCACCCTGACCGGGATACCGATCCGTGCCATCTTCTATCGGCTGCGCTTGCGCGCCGCGGCAATCGAAGCGATCTTGGCCGGCTTGCCGTCGGTTCCGGTCGCGGCGATGGGCGCTTCGTCGCTTTCGGCGATGCCGAACGCCAGCTCCTTGAGTTCCTTCAACTGGTCGCGCAACTGTGCGGCAGTTTCGAATTCGAGGTTCCTGGCGGCATCGAGCATCGCCTTCTCGACGCGCTTCAGTTCCCTGAGCAGGTCCTTTTCGTTCATCGCGCCATAGGCGGCGAGCATTTCCGCCGCTTTCAGGTCCTGCAGCGTGGAGGGCTCGTACACGCCCTCGATCATGTCCTTGATGCGCTTGGAAACACCCTTCGGCGTTATGCCGTGCGTGGTGTTGTAGGCCAGCTGCTTCTGGCGCCGACGATCGGTTTCCGCGATCGCGCGCTGCATCGAATCGGTCATCCGGTCCGCATACAGGATTGCCGAACCGTTCAGATGGCGTGCGGCGCGGCCGATGGTCTGGATCAGGGAACGCTCGGACCGCAGGAACCCCTCCTTGTCCGCATCCAGGATCGCCACCAGCGCTACCTCGGGGATGTCCAGTCCTTCGCGCAGCAGGTTGATGCCTACCAGGACGTCGAACTCCCCCAGCCGCAGATCACGGATGATCTCCACCCGCTCCAAGGTGTCGATATCGGAGTGCAGATAACGCACCTTGACGCCGTGTTCGGCGAGATAATCGGTCAGGTCCTCCGCCATGCGTTTGGTGAGCGTGGTCACCAGCACGCGTTCGTTGCGCTTCACCCGCGAGTTGATCTCGGACAGCAAGTCGTCGACTTGGGTGGCGGCAGGCCGAACCTCGATTTCCGGGTCCACCAGTCCGGTCGGCCGCACCACTTGTTCTACCACCTGCGCCTGGTGTTCTCGTTCGTATTCCGCGGGCGTGGCGGAAACAAAAATGGTCTGTGGCATGATCCTCTCGAACTCGTCGAACCTGAGCGGCCGGTTATCGAGCGCGCTCGGTAGCCGGAAACCGTAGTCCACCAGATTCTCCTTGCGCGCGCGGTCGCCGCGATACATGCCGCCGATCTGCGGGACAGTGACGTGGCTCTCGTCGATGATCATCAGCGCGTTGAGGGCCAAATAGTCCAGAAGCGTCGGCGGCGGTTCGCCGAGCTTGCGGCCGGAGAGGTGCCGCGAGTAGTTTTCGATGCCCTTGCAGAAACCCAGTTCATTCAGCATTTCCAGGTCGAAGCGGGTGCGCTGTTCGATGCGCTGCGCCTCCACCAGTTTGCCGTGCGTCTGGAAGAACTCGATGCGCTCGCGCAGTTCGACCTTGATCGCCTCGATTGCCTTGAGCGTGGTGCTGCGCGGCGTCACGTAATGGCTGGAGGGATAGACGGTGTAGCGCGGCACCTTCTGACTCAGGTGTCCGGTCAGCGGGTCGAACAGGGTCAGCGACTCCACCTCGTCGTCGAAAAGCGAGATGCGTAGTGCCGTCTCCGAGCTTTCCGCGGGGAACACGTCGAGCACGTCGCCGCGGACGCGGAAGGTCCCGCGCCGGAAGTCGAACTCGTTGCGCTCGTACTGCATCTCGGCCAGGCGGGCGATGATGTCGCGCTGACTCTTGCTCTCCTTCTCCCTGAGATGCAGGATCATGCCGTGGTAGTCCACCGGATCGCCGATGCCGTAGATCGCCGACACCGTGGCGACGATCACCGCGTCGTCGCGCTCCAGCAGCGATTTGGTGGCGGAGAGCCGCATCTGCTCGATGTGCTCGTTGATGCTCGAGTCCTTCTCGATGTAGAGGTCGCGCGACGGTACGTAAGCCTCGGGCTGGTAGTAGTCGTAGTAGGAAACGAAATACTCTACCGCGTTCTCGGGAAAGAACTCGCGCATTTCGGAGTAAAGCTGGGCCGCGAGCGTCTTGTTCGGCGCCATGATGATCGCCGGCCGGCCGGTGTGCGCGATGACGTTGGCCATGGTGTAGGTCTTGCCGGAGCCGGTCACGCCGAGCAGCGTCTGGTACGCCAGACCGTTGCCCAGACCGTCGATAAGCTTGGCAATCGCCTCGGGCTGGTCGCCTGCGGGCTCGAAGGGCCGGTAGAGGCGGAAGGGACTTTTCGGGAAAGTAACCAGCACGGGTAGAATACGCGGCTGACAAATTTTTATGTTATCACGATGAACGTGCCGCACTCCTCCTTCCCGCTGGCTGCCGTCAGGATGGCGCCCGGGGATCCCATCCTCGGCGTGACCGAGACCTTCAACGCCGACAAGAACCCCAACAAGGTCAATCTCGGCGTCGGGATGTATTACGACGACAACGGCAATGTACCGCTACTGGAATGCGTGCGGCGCGCGGAGGCCCGGCTCGCCGAAAAGTCCGCCCCGCGCAGCTATTTGCCCATCGACGGCCTGCCCGCCTACGACCGCGCGGTGCAGGCCCTGGTGTTCGGCGCCGACAGTGCGGCGGCTATGGAGAATCGGGTGATCACGGTGCAGGCGCTGGGAGGAACCGGCGGACTGAAGATCGGTGCCGATTTCCTGCGCAAGATCGCGCCGGATTCGCAGGTATTGATCTCGGAGCCGAGCTGGGAGAATCACCGCGCGCTGTTCGAGAGCGCCGGATTCACGGTCAATACCTACCCATACTACGATCCGTCTTCGCGCGGCGTGGATTTCGCCGGCATGATCGCGACGCTGCGCGCGCTGCCGCCGGCTTCGATCGTGGTGTTGCATGCGTGTTGTCACAACCCCACCGGGGTCGATCTGGACGCGGAGCAATGGACCGCGGTCATCGAAACCGTGGTAACGCGCGGCCTGATTCCCTTCGTCGACATCGCCTATCAGGGTTTCGGCGAAGGCATCGACGCGGACGGCGAGGTGGTCAGGCGTTTCGCCCAAGCCGGCGGACCGGTGTTCGTCTCCAATTCCTTCTCGAAATCGTTTTCGCTCTACGGCGAGCGTGTGGGGGCGTTGAGCGTCGTGACAGGCAGCGGCGAGGAGGCCGCGCGGGTACTCAGCCAGTTGAAGCGCACAATTCGAACCAACTATTCTAGCCCGCCCACGCACGGCGGCCAGATCGTGGCAGCCGTGCTGACGACTCCGGAATTGCGGGCGTCTTGGGAAAAGGAACTTGGCCAGATGCGTGAACGCATCCGCGACATGCGCAGGCAGCTGGTCGAGAAGTTGCGCGCGCGTGCTCCGCGCGCGGATTTCGGCTTCGTCGTGCGCCAGCGCGGGATGTTTTCCTATTCCGGCCTGTCAAAGAGCCAGGTTGCCAGGTTGCGCGAGGAATTCTCGGTGTACGCTATCGACAGCGGGCGCATCTGTGTGGCGGCGCTCAACTCGCGCAACGTCGCCTACGTTGCCGATGCCATCGCCCGCGTGATCGGCTGATCGCCCAGATTAGCGTCGGCCGGAAGTATCCGAAGCGGGTTTCGTACTAAGGGGCGCCGCAACTGCTGGCCCATCACCACGCCATGCAGGCTGATCTCGCGAATCACTTTCTACTCGCTGAGCAGGGAAGTAAACCGCGGCGTAGCGTGGACCTCTTGCACTTCCAGGAAAGGCGTCTGGCCTACCAAGATTCCTTCGATGGACAAGTGCGGCAACAGCAGAAAAAACAAACGCAGGGACTCGATCTTGACCGGCGCCTTGAGCTGCTCGGAAGCGACGCGCTCGATTTCGGGAATCAATCGCCCAAGGGCAGGACGAAAGGAACAACCAGCAGAAGTGCAACGGCAACGCCGATACCGAGATACCACCGTTTCCTGGATTTCATTCAAACTTACGGACTGGGAATCCGTTGACCGTGTTGGAGCGAGCGGATATGATACGCGGCCTTTATCTTCCCCGATAGCTCAGTTGGTAGAGCGACGGACTGTCAAATGGCAGCATCACAGGGAAACCTGTGAAGGAAAATCGGGTGAACTCAGGGAATGTCCTTCGGGAAGAATCCTGAGCCAAGCCCGCCGAAGGGCAAGCAGTAGTAGGCGGGAAGGTGCAGAGACTAGGGGGTGAGCAGCCCAGGCAATAAGCCCCC
>CAYNFN010000518.1:0-8095 GCA_964396485.1 uncultured Alcaligenaceae bacterium | reverse complement strand
CCCTTGACCGTGGCGCCTTCCTGCAGGCTGGAAAGCAGCGCTTCACGTTCCGCGCCCTGGCTGGCTTCCAGCACGGCCCGGCGCGATACCACCACGTTGTTGCGCTTGCGGTCGAGCTTGATTACCTTGAATTCGAGATTCTTGCCTTCGTAGGGGTTGGTGTCCTTCACCGGGCGGATGTCCACCAGCGAACCCGGGAGGAAGGCGCGAATGCCGTTCACCATGACCGTGAGCCCACCCTTGACCTTGCCGTTGACCACGCCCTGCACCAGGGTGCCCTGTTCCATCGCCTTTTCCAGATCGTGCCAGGCGGCCAGGCGCTTGGCCTTTTCCCGCGACAGGCGGGTTTCCCCATAGCCATCCTCGAGCGCTTCGATGGCGACGGTCACATAGTCTCCGGGCTTGACCTCGACTTCGCCGCGGTCGTTCTTGAATTCGTCTGCCAATATGAAGCTCTCGGACTTCAGGCCTGCGTTCACCACGACGAAATTGGGATCTACACGCACCACTTCGGCCGTGATGACTTCACCTGCACGCATCTCCTTTCGCGACAGGCTTTCTTCGAACATCGCGGCAAAGTTATTCTCGGAGGTGGCGGCGTCAGGGGTTTGGGTTTCTGCTGTCATAAAAAAGGGTTGGACTCGGAAATTTCCGTTGCTTGAAACGGGGTTAGTTGAATGATCCCGTCAACGGCGGAAAAAAACCCTCTTGGCGCGTGCAGCTGCCGGCATTTTGCGGGTCTGATTCAGCGGGACGGGGCCCGGCGCTGCACAGATTCGAACCACTGGATTACCTGGGCGACTGCGTCTTCTATTGAAAGTCCAGTGGTGTCAAGAACTTGCGCGTCTGCGCACTTCTGCAGAGGCGCCACGCTACGCGCGCTGTCACGGGCGTCGCGTTGGCTGATTTCCTGCAAAAGGGTGGCTCGATTAGCATCGAACCCGTTGTCTATCAACTGTTTATAGCGACGCAGCCCACGTTCCCCGGCGGACGCGGTGAGGAACACCTTGAGTAGCGCATCGGGAAACACCACCGTGCCCATATCACGCCCGTCGGCAACCAGCCCCGGGGGGCGGCGAAACGCCCGCTGCCGCTGCATAAGCCCTTGACGTACTTCAGGAATCGCCGCGACCTGGGAAGCGGCCGCAGAGACTTCTTCGACGCGAATGGCTTCGGTGACGCCCTCGCCGCCGAGACGAATGTTGTCGCCGTGAAACTCCACCTGCAGCGATTGCGCGAGCCGTCCGAGCGCCCCGGCATCCTCCGTCGCGATTCCTTGCCGCATTGCCGCCAGCGCCACCAGCCGGTACAGCGCACCGCTGTCCAGATAGTGGAATCCGAGCCGCTGCGCCACCTGCCGCGCAACCGTGCCTTTTCCCGAAGCCGACGGCCCGTCGATAGCGATGACCGGCACCGCCGCGCCGGCCGCGATCTCGGCAAAGCGATCGAAAAAATCCGGAAAGGTCTTGGCCACGCACATCGGATCGTTGATGCGAACCGCCACGCCGCCGAGCGAGACCAGCGCGAAGCACATCGCCATCCGATGATCGCCGTAAGTATCAATCACTGCGTTAGGGGTGAGGAGTGAGGAGCGAGGGGGAGTCACCACAAGGTAATCCGCGCCCTCCTCCACCGTTGCGCCGACCTTGCGCAGTTCGGTGGCCATCGCCGCGATGCGGTCGGTTTCCTTCACTCGCCAGCTGGCAATGTTGCGAAGCCGGCTCCTGCCGTCGGCGAACAGCGCCGTCACGGCCAGCGTCATCGCCGCGTCGGGGATGTGATTGAGATCCAGGTCGAACGCTTGCAGCCGGCCCTTTGCCGGCGCGCGCGCTTCGATCCAGTTTTCTCCCATGTCGATTCGCGCACCCATCCCGGCCAGAGCCGTCGCAAAATTCACGTCGCCCTGAATGCTGTCGCGACCCACACCTTCAACCCGCACCGGGCCACCGCCGATCGCGCCGGCAGCGAGAAAGTACGACGCGCCAGAGGCGTCGCCTTCGACGAATATCTCCCCGGGACTGTGAAAGCGGCAATCGGCGGGAATCGTGAACGAGGACCATCCCGCGCGGCGCACCTCCACGCCGAAACGCGCCATCAGGTTGAGGGTGATCTCGACGTAGGGTTTGGAAATCAGATCGCCGACGACTTCAATCGTCGTTTGCTTGCCGGTCAGCGGCAGCGCCATCAGCAGCGCAGTCAGGAATTGGCTGGAAACCTCGCCGCTCACCCGCACTTTGCCCGCATCGCGGATATTTCCGGGCCGGATTTCCAGCGGCGGATAGCCTTCCTTGCCCAGGTAACTCACGTCGGCGCCGAGTTGGCGCAACGCATCCACCAGGTCGCCGATCGGGCGCTGGTGCATTCGCGCTACGCCGGATAACCGGTAATGCCCGCCGCAAAGCGCCAGCGCCGCGGTCAGCGGCCGCAACGCGGTGCCGGCATTGCCGAGAAACAATTCCGCACTTTTCACCAGGAATGGACCGCCGCAGCCGCTGACGCGCAGGCGCCCAGGCTCTTTCGCCTTCTGCAACTTCACGCCCAGCTTTCCCAGCGATTCGAGCATGCGGTCCACGTCGTCCGCCGACAGCAGATCGCGAACGTCCGTGGTCCCGCGCGCGAGCGCGGCCAGCAGCAGGACGCGGTTGGAAATGCTCTTCGAGCCTGGCAGGCGCAACTTGCCCGCCGCCCGGTCGAAAGGTCCAAGTTCCAGGTACTCAGGGGCGGCCATGCCTCACGATCCGTTGCGTATCCAGGCATTGCGCGCGCCGCGCGCGGCTTCGAATATGCGCTCGATTTCCGCGCCATCGGTCTGACGCAGGCGCCGCGCCAGCTCGGCGAGTTGCTGCTGATACGCCTCGATGTCGGCCAACAAGGTTTCTCTATTGGCAAGCGCGATGTCGCGCCACATTTCCGCAGAGCTGCCGGCGATGCGGGTGAAGTCGCGGAAGCCGCTTGCAGCGAAACCAAACAGCGCTTCCGCGTCCGGCCGCGTCGCGATCATGTGAACCAGCGTATAGGCGAGCATGTGTGGGAGGTGGCTCACCGCGGAGAACACGTGGTCGTGACGTTCCGGGGTCATTCGGCTCACTCGGGCGCCACAGGCCTTCCACATCGTTTCGACGCGATCGACTGCGGCGGCTTCGTTTTCCTGAAGGGGCGTGAGCACCACGTTCCTGCCATCGAACAGGGCGGCGCTGGCGGCATCCACGCCGGTCAGTTCGGCGCCGGCAATCGGATGCCCTGGTACAACGGATGCAAGATGCCGGGGAGCGATGCGCCGCACTGCGGCAACAAAATCCTGCTTGGTGCTGCCCGCATCGGTAACTAGCGTTCCCGGCGCCAGGGCATCGGCGAGCGCACCCAGCACGCGCTGGTTCTGCTGCACCGGCACCGCGATCAGAACGGCGTCGGCCCCCTTGACCGCAGCCGCGATGTCCTCGACCGCATCGTCGATCACGCCGAGTTCGAGCGCCCGGGCAATATTGGCACGGCCGCGGCCGACGCCAATCACGTGGCGCACCTTGCCGGCACGCCTGAGCGCAGCCGCCACCGATCCGCCGATCAGGCCGACACCGATGACGACCAGTCTGTCGCTATGGAAATTGCTCAAGGAGATTTCGGCGCGCGTTGCCGGAACCTTAGCGCAGGTCCGTCAAAGCCGCTTCAAGCGCAGCGAGAAAGCGTGCGTTTTCCGCTCCGGTCCCGACCGTCACGCGCAGATACTCGGGCATGCCGTAACCGGCGATCGGCCGCACGATCACGCCCTGCCTGAGCAGGTGCTGGAATACTTCGGCGGCTCTCGGCACCTTGAAGCTGACGAAATTGGCGTAGGACGGAATCCAGTACAGCCCAAGTCGCTTGAAGCCGGCGGTCAGCGCCTGCATCCCCTGAGCATTGAGCGTGCGACTTCCATGCACGAAGTCCTGGTCGGCCAGCGCCGCCACAGCGGCCGCCTGGGCGATGTTGCTGACGTTGAACGGTTGTCTGACGCGGTTCATCAGGCCGGCAACCTGCGGATGGGCGAACGCAAAGCCAACCCGAAGCCCGGCGAGTCCGTAAGCCTTCGAGAAGGTGCGCGAAACGACCAGGTTGGGAAACGGCTCCAGCCATTTCAGGCTGTCGCCGCGCAGCCCGGGATCGAGGTATTCGTAGTAGGCCTCGTCGAGCACCAGCAGCACGTCCGCCGGCACCTTGCGCAAGAAGGCATGGAGCGCGTCCGGGGCCAGCCAGGTGCCGGTAGGGTTGTTCGGATTGGCGATGAAAACGACGCGCGTGTCAGCGCGGACTGCCCGCGACATGGCGTCCAGATCGTGGCCGAAATCGCGCGCCGGAACTTCGATCCCCGCGGCACCGGTGGCCTGTGTCGCCAACGGATACACGGCGAACGCATGCTGCGAGTAAACCGCCGACGTGCCCGGTGCAAGAAAGGCGTGCGCCGCCATTTCCAACACGTCATTCGAGCCGTTGCCGAGCACGATGCGCTCGGCTGCGACGCCATACATTTTCTCCAGCGCCATTCGCAGTTCGAAGGCGTTGCCGTCGGGATAGCGCGCCACTTCGTCGAGCGCCGCACGGATCGCCGCCAGCGCCTTCGGGCTCGCGCCCAGCGGGTTCTCGTTGGAGGCCAGCTTCACGATGCCCTCTTCCTTCAGTCCCATCTCACGCGCCAACTCGGAGATGGGTTTGCCCGGCTGATACGGGGCAATGGCGCGAACATACGACGGCGAACGCTCGCAAACGTCGACGCTGCCTTGCAGCGACGACACGGTATTCATTGCGCGGCCACCGGATAGGAACCGAGGATCTTCAGGAAGGCCGCGAGCCCGCGCATTTCGTCCAGCGCGCGTGCAACCTTGTCCTCCGTCTGGTGCCCTTCAAGGTCCACGAAGAACACGTATTCCCACAGCCCGGTGCGCGACGGCCGTGATTCCAGCCGCGTCATGCTCACCCCGCAGCGCGCCAATGGCGTCAACAGCTCGTGAATCGCGCCCGGGATGTTGCGGGTGGACATCACCAGCGAAGTCTTGTCGTTGCCCGACGGCGGCACTTCCCGCCCGGAGATCACGGCGAACCGGGTGGTGTTGTTCGGTTCGTCTTCGATATTGGCGGCCAGCACCGGCAGGCCGTAGTGTTCGGCCGCTGAACGGCCGGCGACGGCCGCGGCATCGGCCTCCTCCGCCGCCATTCGTGCGGCCTCGGCGTTGCTTGCCACCGGCACCAGTTCGGCATGCGGACAGTTCTGGTTCAGCCAGCGGCTGCACTGCGCGAGGCTTTGCGTGTGCGAGTAAATCCGCTTGACCGCGGCTATATTCGCCACCCTGGATAAAAGATTCTGGTGCACCGGCAGCACCACTTCCCCGCAGATCCTCAACGGAGTGGACAGCAGATTGTCGAGAGTGCGCCCCACCGCGCCCTCGGTGGAATTCTCCACCGGCACGACCCCGTATCCGACACTGCCGGCCTCGACGGCGCGAAAAACCTCGTCTATCGACCCGCAAAGCGTCGCCGGCGCCTGGCTGCCGAAGTGCTTCACCACCGCTTCCTCGCTGAACGTGCCTTTCGGCCCCAGGCAGGCAACGGAAAATGCGTCCTCCAACGCCCGGCACGCGGAGATGATTTCGGTGAACAGGCGGATCACCGCCTGGTCCGGCAACGGACCGGGATTGCGTCCGGCGAGTTGCCTTAGCACCTGGGACTCGCGTTCGGGCCGATAGACCGGGCCATCGCCTTTGAGCTTGCCGATGGCATGCGCTGCCGCCGCGCGCTCGCTGATCAGCTTCAGGATCTCCTGGTCCAGCGCATCGATGCGGCTGCGCAGTTGCTTGAGCTCATCCGGCATTACGGCGCCTTCGAGGGGAGGTAGCGCACCGCCAGCACGCCTTCGATCGCGGCTATCCTGTCGATGACTTTCGACGCTACCGAGCTGTCGACATCCACCAGCGTGTAGGCCATGTCTTTTTTCGACTTGTTGAGCATGTTGTGAATATTAAGGCCGGCCTGGGCGACAGCGGTAGAGATCTGCCCCACCATGTTGGGCACGTTGGCATTGGCGATGCCGAGCCGGTACGGGGACTCGCGCACCATGGTCACGTCCGGAAAATTCACCGCGTTGCGGACGTTGCCGTTTTCCAGATAGTCGCGCACCTGCTCCACCACCATCACCGCACAGTTGTCCTCGGCCTCGCGGGTCGAAGCGCCCAGATGCGGCAGCGCGACCACGCCGGGATGCCCGCGGAAGCTGCCGCTGGGGAAATCGCAGACGTAGGCCTTGAGGCGCTTGGTGCCCAGGGCCTGGAGCACCGCGCCGTTGTCGACGATACCATCCCGGGAAAAATTGAGCAGCACCGCGCCGTGCTTCATCAGGCCGATGCGCTTGGAATCGATCAGATTGCGGGTCTCGTCAAGCAACGGCACATGGATGGTTACGAAGTCGCTGTTACGCATCACTTCCTCGATGCTGTGCGCCTTCTTGACCTGGGACGGCAGGCTCCACGCCGCGTCCACCGTGATTTCAGGGTCGTAGCCGTGCACGTTCATGCCCAGCTTGATCGCGGCGTCCGCGATCAGGCTGCCGACCCTGCCCAGTCCGATGATGCCGAGCACATGGTGCGGAAGCTCGACACCGGTGTAGTGCTTCTTGCCTTCCTCGACCGCCTTGTTGACCTCTTCGTCGGCTCCGGGAAGCTCATCGACGAAGCGGATGGCGGGAACCAGATTGCGCGCCGCCAACAGCATGCCTGCGAGAACCAGTTCCTTGACCGCATTGGCATTGGCGCCGGGCGCATTGAACACCGGTACACCGCGCTTGTTCATTGCCGCGACCGGGATATTGTTGGTACCGGCCCCGGCGCGGCCGATTGCCTTCACCGACTGCGCAATATCCATCGCGTGCATGTCCTGCGAGCGCACCAGGATCGCGTCCGGCGACTTCACGTGCGTTCCCACGGTATAGCGCTCCGCGGGCAACCGCTTCAAGCCGACCGGGGAAATCGAATTGAGCGTCAGGATGCGCAGAGGGTCAGCCATGTCGGGCTTCGAAGTCGCGCATCAATTGGACCAGTGCCCTGACTCCTTCAACAGGCATGGCGTTGTAAATAGAAGCGCGCATGCCGCCCACCGAGCGGTGACCCTTGAGCTGGGTCAGGCCGCGCGCCTTGGCCTGTTTAAGGAACTCCTCGTCCAACGTGTCGTCCTTGAGCCGGAACGGGATGTTCATGATCGAGCGATCTTCCTTTGCCACCGGACTGGTGAACAACCGGCTGGCGTCGAGAAAATCGTAAATCAGGCCGGCCTTGAGGAGGTTGACCTTTTCCATCTCGCCCAGTCCGCCCATTTTCTTCAGCCACTGGAATACCAGTCCGGCGATATAGAGCGCATAGGTGGGTGGCGTGTTGTACATCGAGTCGTTGTCGGCGTGGATCTTGTAGTCGAGCATCGCCGGCGTGCCCGGCAATACCTGGCCGATCAGGTCCTCGCGCACGATCACGATGGTCAGTCCGGCAGGCCCGATGTTTTTCTGCGCGCCTGCATAGATCGCGCCGAACCTCGACACATCCAGAGGCCGTGCCAGGATGTGCGAAGACATGTCTGCAACCAGCGGCACGCCGCCGGTATCGGGCAGCCAGTGATACTCGATGCCGCCGATGGTTTCGTTCGAGGTGATGTGCACGTATCCCGAATCCGCTTTGAGCTTCCACGTAGCCTGTTTCGGCACGTAGCTGAAATTCCTGTCCGCCGAACTCGCCGCCACGTTGACGCTGCAGAATTTCCCGGCCTCGGCAATCGCCTTCTTGGCCCATTCGCCGGTGTGGACGTAGTCGGCCGACTTTTTTCCGCGCAACAGGTTCATCGGCACCATGGCGAACTGCGCGGTTGCCCCGCCCTGCAGGAACAGAACCTTGTAATTCGCCGGAATGGCAAGCAGCGCGCGCAGGTCGGCTTGCGCCGTTTCCGCGATGGCGATGAATTCCTTGCTGCGGTGACTCATTTCCATGACCGACATGCCGGTGCCATGCCAGTCGAGCAATTCGTCGCGCGCCTGCTCCAGGACCGCCTGCGGCAGGACCGCCGGTCCCGGACTGAAGTTGAAAACTCT
>CAYNFN010000517.1:0-4962 GCA_964396485.1 uncultured Alcaligenaceae bacterium | reverse complement strand
GGATCAGGTGACCTATCCGCTCACCACCACCATGGCTTCGGTTCCGGGTGCGAAGACAGTGCGCGGCTACTCGTTTTTCGGCGATTCCTTCGTCTACATCCTGTTCGAGGACGGCACGGATCCGTACTGGGCGCGCTCGCGTGTGCTCGAATACCTGAACCAGGTGCAGTCGAGGCTGCCGCCGCAGGCGAAAACCGCCCTGGGGCCGGATGCGACCGGCGTCGGCTGGGTCTATGAATATGCGCTGGTGGACCGCAGCGGCAGGATGGACTTGTCGCAATTACGCGCACTACAGGATTGGTTTCTCAAATACGAACTGAAGGCCGTCCCGAACGTATCGGAAGTGGCAAGTATCGGCGGCATGGTGCGGCAGTAACAAATCGTGCTCTACCCGGACAAGCTGCGCGCTTACAGCATCCCGCATGGGAAGGTGATCGAGGCGGTACGCAAGGCCAACCAGGAAACCGGCGGCTCGGTTATGGAACTGGGTGAAGCCGAATACATGGTGCGTGCATCGGGTTATCTCCAGTCGCTCGACGACTTCCGCAAGATTCCGCTGACGTCTACCGATGCCGGCGTGTCGGTGCGGCTGGGTGACGTGGCGCACATCCAGATAGGTCCGGAAATGCGGCGCGGCATCGCAGAACTCAACGGTGAAGGCGAAGTCGCCGGCGGCGTCATCGTCATGCGCTCCGGCAAGAACGCGCTGGAGACAATTGACGCGGTGAAGAACAAGCTGGAGCAACTGAAGCCCGGCCTGCCACCGGGGGTCGAGATCATCCCGACCTACGACCGTTCCAGCCTGATCAAACGCGCGGTGAGGAACCTCGCGGAGATGCTGATCGAGGAATTCATCGTCGTCGCCCTCGTTTGCGTCGTTTTCCTGTTTCACTTTCGCTCCGCCTTTGTGGCGATTGTTTCCCTGCCCCTGGGTATCCTGATCGCCTTCACCGTCATGGTCTACCAGGGCGTGAACGCGAACATCATGTCGCTGGGCGGCATTGCGATCGCCGTCGGCGCCATGGTCGATGCGGCCGTGGTGATGATCGAAAATGCCCACAAGCACATCGAGGCCTGGAACCACGAACATCCCGGCGGCACCCTGAAGGGTGACGCGCATTGGCGGGTGATCGGCGATGCCGCGGTCGAAGTCGGGCCGGCGCTTTTCTTCTCCCTTCTGATCATCGTGCTGTCGTTTATCCCGGTGTTCACGCTGGAGGCACAGGAGGGCCGTCTTTTCTCTCCGCTCGCCTTTACCAAGACCTACGCCATGGCTGCGGCAGCGGGCCTCGCGGTGACGCTGATCCCGGTGTTGATGGGTTATCTGATCCGCGGGCGCATCCCGGCGGAACAGAAAAACCCGCTTAACCGCTTCCTGATCGCGCTCTACCGGCCGATGCTCGATACCGTACTGCGTTTCCCGAAAAGCGCTGTTGCCATCGCCGCGCTGGTGGCCGTCGCCACGCTCTGGCCGGCCGCGAAACTGGGCGGCGAGTTTATGCCACCCCTGGATGAAGGCGACCTGCTCTACATGCCTTCGGCGCTACCGGGCATTTCCGCGGGCAAGGTATCGGAGCTGCTGCAGCAGACCGACCGGTTGATCAAGACCGTACCGGAGGTGGCAAGCGTATTCGGCAAGGCAGGCCGCGCGGAGACCGCGACCGACCCGGCGCCCTTGGAAATGTTCGAAACAACCATCCAGTTCAAGCCGCGCGATCAGTGGCGGGCCGGCATGACGACGGACAAGCTGGTCGAGGAACTGGACCGCATCGTCAAGGTACCGGGACTCTCGAACATCTGGGTGCCGCCGATCCGCAATCGTATCGACATGCTGGCCACCGGCATCAAGAGTCCCGTGGGCGTGAAGGTGGCAGGAATGAGCCTGGCGGAGATCGACCGCATCACTGCCGAGGTCGAGCGCATCGTAAAGCGAGTGCCGGGCGTCTCGTCCGCGCTCGCTGAACGACTCACCGGCGGCCGTTACGTGGACGTAAAGATCGATCGTGACGCCGCCGCCCGCTACGGCATGAATATCGCCGATGTGCAGAGCATCATCTCCGCGGCTATCGGCGGCGATAACATCGGGGAGACCGTCGAGGGACTGCAACGCTTCCCAATAAACGTACGCTATCCGCGCGAAGTGCGCGATTCGGTCGAGAAACTGCGTCAGTTGTCGGTTCTGACGGAACGCGGAGCGCAGATCCGGCTCGGCGATGTCGCAGCGATCCGGATCACCGACGGCCCGCCCATGCTGAAGAGCGAGAACGCCCGATTATCAGGCTGGGTGTACATCGATATTCGGGGGCGCGATCTCAGCTCCGCAGTACGCGACATGCAGCAGGCGGTGACGCAAGAGTTGCGGCTGCCAGCCGGCTATTCGATCTCGTGGTCCGGCCAGTTCGAGTTCCTGGAACGTGCGACCGCGAAACTGCAAATCGTTGTGCCGGCCACACTGCTCATCATCTTCGTGCTGCTGTACCTGACCTTTAAGCGCTTCGACGAGGCCTTCCTGATCATGGTCACACTGCCGTTCGCCCTGGTGGGCGGAATCTGGCTGCTGTGGTTACTCGGGCACAACGTCTCCGTGGCCAGCGCGGTGGGTTTCATCGCGCTCGCCGGTGTGGCGGCGGAATTCGGCGTGATCATGCTGCTGTACCTGAAGCATGCCTGGGATGCGCGTCTCGCCAAGGACAAAATCAGCGAAGCCGATCTGCTCGACGCCATTCGTGAAGGCGCGGTGCTGCGCGTGCGTCCCAAGGCCATGACCGTAGCGGTGATCATCGCCGGCCTGCTGCCGATCATGTACGGCACGGGAACCGGCTCCGAGGTCATGCAGCGCATCGCCGCACCGATGGTGGGCGGCATGATTACCGCGCCACTGCTGTCGATGTTCGTGATTCCGGCGCTGTATCTGTTCCTGCGCCGGCCGCGCGGCGAGCGCGTCGTGCGTCCGCCACGGAAGACAACGGGCCATGAAGTCGCGTGACGTACGATTGCCCGACGGCTACCGGGTCGACCGCTGTCGGGTGCATTGAGGCATTTCCTCGTCAACAGCAGCAACCGGGCTCGGGAGAACCGGTCAACCATCCATTCCTATACACATTTGGAAACGGGCGACTATTTTTTCGGGTAGATTGCCTCACGTGTCCACGGATTTTGCGTTAACTGGCAGCCGCGTAACAGTAATGTCGTGTTATCAACCAAACTGTCATAGGAGCAGGAAATGGACGATAGCAAGCGAAATGCATTGAAAGCGATCTCGGGTGCAGCACTTGCGGTAGCCGCAGCCGGGTTGTACCTGAGCGCTACCGCAACGGTCGAGGCAGCGGATACGAAGGAAGCCAAGGTGCAATGCGCAGGCGTCAATGCCTGCAAGGGCAAGAGCGAGTGCACGACCGCCACCAGCGCATGCCACGGGCAGAACGCCTGCAAAGGTCAGGGGTGGGTGTCGATGAGCGAGAAGCAGTGCCTGGATAAAGGCGGGAAAGTGAAAAAAAGCTGAACCCGATGTAACAGGCTCGCGCCGCCACCTATTGAACTTTACCTAGTTCACATCAGTGAATTAGGTCTGTCGTCTCCCTCTCCCTCCGGGACAAGGGAACACTCATATGCACCCGTAAGGGGTGTGAAGCGGAGCAGAGGGTTGGGGTGAGGGATTGAGCGTTCTGACTGTCATCTATTACGAAACGCTCGATAGAACGTCAGCCGAGCCAGCGTCCGTGCAACTGTCTGACGCTGTCGAGTATGCGCTGCCCGAGCGAGGATTCGCGCACCTGTTCGACGACCTGCACCTTGTGCGCCTTGACCAGTTTTGGCGCCTGCTTGTAGGCAACGTAACGCTGTAGCGCGGCATGCACGTGGCCGCGCATCATCTTCACGTTCACAGGTTTGTTCAGGAAACGGAAGATCTGGGCCTGGTTGATCAGTTCGATGACCAGTTCGGAATCGGAAGCGCCGGTGACGACGATGGACAGTATCTGGGGATTCTCCTGCTTCAGGAGTTTCAGCATCGCGGTCAGCTGGCTCTGGCCGAATTCGACGTCCGTCACGACCACGGCAATTTCCCGCTTCTGCATCACTGCCAGCGCCGCGTCGAGGTCGGAGGCATAGGTAACCGGACAGAGGTCGCCGACAAGTTCGCGAACCACGCGGAAAATCTCCTCGTCCTTGTCGAGCACCAGCACGCCGGCGTCCATGTGGCGGGGCAACTCGGCGGCCACCGTCTTGGTGTCCGCGAGTTCGAGTGCGATGGTCACCGCCTCGACCACGATGGTCTTGAGTTCTCTGTTGTCCCACGGCTTGCTGATGAAGCGATAGACTTCGCCGTCGTTGATCGATCCGACAATGGCCGCCAGGTCGGAGTAGCCCGTGAGCAGCACGCGCACGCTGCGCGGTGAGATCTCGCGCGACTGGCGCAGCAGATCGACCCCCAGCATCGCCGGCATGCGCTGGTCACTGATGATCACGTGCATGAAGTGTTTGCGCATGAAATCGAGCGCCTTGTTGCCGTCGGTGGTGGTGAACACGTGGTAACGATCGCGGAACAGGGATTTGAGCGCGGTCAGAATCCGTTCCTCGTCATCGACCAGCAGAAGGCGCGCTTTTCTGACGCTGCTATCGAGGCTGATGGCGCTGTCGCCGGTGACTGGCTGCACCGGGTCCTCGGCCGGCATCGCGCCGCCACTGGCAGCCGGCGCGGTATGGAGCAGCCGCACCGCGTTCAGAAGCGCGGCTGCGGACGTGGCGGCGGTTTTCGGCGCCGGCGCCGTCGCATCGAGGCTGAGCGATACGTCGATCGCTTCGCGGATCGCCTCGGAAAACTCCTTCGCACTCGGAAAGCGCTCGTCCTTTTTCTTTGCCAGTGCCGTCTGCAGGACCCGGTCGATCAGCGGCGACAACCTGGAATTGATCCGGGAAGGATTTTCCGGAACCTGGTTCAGCACCTGCTGCATGACTTCGACC
>CAYNFN010000516.1:0-7015 GCA_964396485.1 uncultured Alcaligenaceae bacterium | reverse complement strand
CCCGCCGCATGCCATCGCGTCCGAGCATGCGCGCATACACGTACGCGCGCAGCAGCACCCCGGCGTTGCCGCCAAACGCAGACATGCGGCCGATCGACTGCGGACGATCCTCCTCCGAAAGCCAGCGCAAACGCTCGCCCTCCTTCGCAATGATCGGAAGCGGCAGGAAGGGCAACAGCCGCCGTGCGACGCCCACCGGCCCCGCTCCCGGACCGCCGCCGCCATGCGGCGTGGCGAAAGTCTTGTGCAGGTTCATGTGGATCACGTCAAAACCCATGTCGCCGGGCTTCACCTTGCCGAGTATCGCGTTCAGATTGGCACCGTCGTAGTAGAGCAACCCGCCCGCGCCATGCACGATGTCACGGATGTTCTCGATGGTGCGCTCGAATACGCCCAGCGTGGAAGGGTTGGTGAGCATCAGTCCCGCCGTCTGCGGCCCGACCGCGGCGGTCAGTGCGTCGAGGTCGACGTTGCCTTCGCGGTCGGTCGGCACTTCGGTCACCGTATAGCCGCACATGGTCGCGGTGGCCGGGTTGGTACCGTGAGCAGCGTCCGGAACGATGATTTCGCTGCGGGCGTCGTCACCGCGCGCGCGGTGATAGGCGCGGATCATCGCGACGCCGGCGAATTCGCCCTGCGCACCGGCCATCGGCGCCAGGCTTACCCCCGCCATTCCGGTCACTTCCAGCAGGATCTCCTGCAAATCGTGCATGCAGCCGAGATAGCCCTGGCCGGTCTCCGCCGGCGCAAGCGGATGACGCGCCAGGAATTCCGGCAACATGGCCAGCGCGTTGCATGACCGCGGGTTGTACTTCATGGTGCAGGAACCAAGCGGGTAAAAATGGGTGTCGATGGAGAAGTTTCTTTGTGACAGGCGGGTGTAGTGGCGCAGAGCATCCAATTCGGATACTTCCGGAAGTCGCGGCAATTCGCTTCGCAGCAACTCCGCGGGCAGGTCCGCGACGATTGCCGTCGGCGGCGCCTGCGCGTGGGCGCGGCGTCCGTGTCTGGACTGATCGAAGACGAGCATGCTGTTCGGGATCGGCAATTCGGGCGCGGTTCATACGCGCACAGAAGCGCGCGGCCGGCTGTTGTCCGTTAGCGCATTATTTCAGTGCCGCCAGCACCGCGTCGTAATTCGGCTCGTTGGCGATCTCCGGCACCAGCTCGGAGTGCAGCACCTTGTTGTTCTCGTCGAGCACCACCACCGCCCGTGCCGTCAATCCCTTGAGCGGGCCGTCGGCGATGTCCACGCCATACCTGCTGTGAAAATCCCTGCCGCGAAACGTGGACAGCGTCACCACGTTGTTGAGCCCCTCGGCGCTGCAGAAGCGCGACATCGCGAACGGCAGATCCGCCGAGATCACCAGCACCACGGCGTTGTTCATCCCCGAAGCTTTCTGGTTGAACACGCGCGTGGACTGCGCGCAGGTCGGCGTGTCCAGGCTCGGCACGATGTTCAGCACTTTGCGTTTCCCCGCGTAGTTTCTCAGCGACACCTCGGCAAGGTCTTTGCCGGTCAGGCTGAAATCGGGCACGGCGTCGCCTTTCTTCGGCAGCTTGCCGGCCACAGCGACGGGATTGCCTTTGAGCGTTACGGTTGCCATCTGACTCTCCTCAAGTAAATCCTGATTGTGAATTGTGCAACCCGATGTCAACCGCCTGTCGCCGCGGCAAGCGCCGCGACGTAGGCATCGAGATCGACTTCGGTCTTGGTCTCGGTGGCACAGACCAGCAGCGCCGCCCCGAGTTCTGGGTAATCGCGGGAAACATCGTGGCCGCCAAGGATACCGCGGGAGCGCATGTTCGCGAGCACCCCATCGGCCGGCCGCGGCAGCCGGATCACGGCCTCGTGGAAAACCGGCGCGCTGAAAACCCGCTGCACGCCGGGGATACGTGTCACCTTCTCCAGCAGCAACCGGGAATTGGCATGCGATTGCGCAGCCACGTTCTTCAGCCCCTGGGCGCCGAGCATCGCCAGGTAGATCGTCGCGGCTGTGACCGCCAGGCCCTGATTGGTGCAGATGTTCGACGTGGCTTTGGAACGGCGGATATGCTGTTCGCGCGCCTGCAGCGTCAGGGTGTATCCGCGCCGTCCTTCGACATCGACCGTAGCGCCGACGATGCGGCCGGGCATCTGCCGCACCAGTGCCTGCTTGCACGCCATGAATCCGAAGTAGGGTCCGCCGTTGGCGAGCGGCACGCCCAGCGGCTGGCCTTCTCCGACCGCGATGTCGGCGCCGTGGCGGCCCCACTCGCCGGGGGATTTCAGCAGCGCCAGAGCAGTCGGGTTGACGCAGGCAACCGTCAATGCGCCGCGCGCGTGCGCCCAGTCGGTCAAGGCATCCACCGCTTCGAGCACGCCGAAGAAGTTCGGCTGCGCAACCACCAGCGCCGCGAAGTCCGCCTTGCCCAGTGACTCCAGCGTCTCAATGGATACGCGGCCATCCGTCGCGGAGTATGGCACTTCGACCAGTTCGATGCGCTGATTGGAAACGATGCTGGCGACGACGCGCCGGTAGGCCGGATTGACGCCGGCGGGAATCAGCACGCGCCGCGCCGACTTATGCAGGCGCACTGCCATCAGCACCGCCTCGGCAAGCGCGGAAGCGCCGTCGTAGAGGCTGGCGTTGGCGGCATCGAGCCCGGTGAGCGACGCCATCATGCTCTGGTACTCGTAGAGCAGTTGCAGCGTGCCCTGGCTCGCCTCCGCCTGATACGGCGTATACGCCGAATAAAACTCCCCTCGGGTGGCAATCTGCCAGACCGCGGCGGGAATGTGATGTTCATAGGCACCGGCACCGATGAAGTTGAGCATCGGCCGGTCCTGGCGCGCTCGTTCATGCATCAGGCGCGTGACCTGCATTTCGTTCATGCCTGCAGGGATGCCCGCCAGCCCGTCGCTCTTGAGGCTTTGTGGAATCTCGTCGAACAGTTGGTCGATGGTCGAAACGCCGACCGCCGCGCACATGGCGCGGATGTCTTCCTCGGTGTGGGGAATGAAGGGCATGTCAAATTCGTGAGGCGTGAGCAGTGAGGCGAGAGGCGGGTAAACGCGGCAAGTAACCAGATACCCGAGACGTGCGCCGAAGGATATGCCGTTCCGATGAACACGCTGCCGATGGCGCCATGCGCATTGGCTCTTTCACCTTTCGCCTCACGCCTCTCGCCTCACGCCTCTCGCCTCTCGCCTCTCGCCCCACCTTCAATGCGCTTCCGTCTCGACCAGCTTCTGATAACCCGCCGCGTCCAGCAACGCTTCCAGTTCGGCCGGATTGCTGGGCTTGAGACGGAACATCCAGGCGTCGTACGCGCCCTCATTGATTTTCTCCGGCGCGGTTTCGAGATCGCCGTTTACCGCCACGACCTCCCCGGAAATCGGTGAGTAGATGTCGGAGGCGGCTTTCACCGATTCGACCACCCCGCATTCCTCGCCTTTCTTCAGCTTGCGCCCCAGCGCCGGATTTTCCACGAACACCAGGTCGCCCAAAAGGTCCTGTGCGTGATGCGTGATGCCGACCGCCACGGTCCCGTCGGCCTCAGGCCGCGCCCATTCGTGGCTGTCGGTGTATTTCAGATTTGCAGGAATCGACATGAATGCTCCAGATATTCAACGGTTCGAAGAAGAAAGGCCGGCGACCAGGCCGCGTCCGTTCCGCACGAAGGGATATTTTACCGTTCTAGCCGGCAGCCACTTGTCGCGGATCTTCACTTTCGCCGATTCCCCGGCATGCACGCCGATCGGCATACGCGCCAGCGCGATCGAAGTATCCAGCGTGGGCGAGAAGCTGCCGCTGGTAATCTCTCCGCGACCATTGCGCGTCTCGACTTCCTGATGTGCGCGCAGCACGCCACGCTCGAGCAGCACCAGGCCAAGCATCTGCGCACGCGGTGGCGCTGCAAGCAGCGCCGCCTTGCCGACAAAGTCGCGCGGGTTTTCCAGGTCTACAGTCCATTTCAGGCCGCACTCCAGCGGGGTCACGGTTTCATCCATGTCCTGCCCGTAAAGGTTCATCCCCGCCTCCAGGCGCAGTGTATCGCGCGCGCCCAGGCCCGCCGGGCCCACGCCGGCATCGAGCAGCGCCCGCCACAGGCCTGGCGCTTTAGCCACCGGCAGCATGATCTCGAACCCGTCTTCGCCGGTGTAGCCGGTGCGGCCGAAGAAAAACGCGCCCCACTCCGCGGCAAAGAATGGTCCAAGCGCGTCGGTCGCCGGTTTCGATTGCGGCAGCGCCTGCCACACTTTCGCGCGTGCCCGCGGCCCCTGCACCGCGATCATCGCCAGATCCCGCCGCGGCGTGATCGTCACGGCGGCCGCGGCGCGCGCCCTTTGCGAAGACATCCAAGCAAGATCCTTGTCCGCGGTGGCGGCGTTGACCACCACGCGAAAGCGTCGCGGGTCCAGAAAGTACACGATCAGATCGTCGAGAATGCCGCCCGAGTCGTTGAGCATGCATGTGTAAAGCGCTTTGCCCGGGATCTGCAGACGATCCACATTGTTGGCGAGCAGCCGCATCAGGAACGTGCGGGCGCCTTCGCCATCCACGTCCACCGCCAGCATGTGCGAGACGTCGAACATGCCGGCGTCCTTGCGCACCCTGTGGTGCTCTTCGATCTGCGAGCCGTAGTGCAGCGGCATCTCCCAGCCGCCGAAGTCCACCAGCCTGGCGTTGAGCGCGCGATGGGCGGCGTTGAGCGGAGTCTGATTCAGCATCGCGGGCAGCTCAGGGATAGAACAGGTAAAGACGGTAACCGGCGGCACGCAGCTCGCCGGTGTCCAGAAACAGCCGTATCGGCAGCTCTGCCCCCGCTTTCAGTCCATCGGCTGCGTCAGTCCACTGCAGGTACTCCGCCGGAAGAAAAATGCGGCGCGCGATGGTCTGATCCTGCGAGTTGGTGAGCGTCAGCTCGAACGCCGGATAGTCCTGCTCCACCGGCGCACGATTGCGCACCGCGACCATCAACTCGATTTCGCTGGGGCGGGCCGGATCCGGCGCCTTCAAATCCGAAGCCTCGATATGCAAGAAACGCGACAGCCGCGGCAGCGCCACGGTGCAGTCCAACCATTCACACGCCCGCTCGTAGTACTTCCGGGACTGCGGAACCAGCACCATCAGCTCGGTGCGAAACGCGTACGCTGTTTGAGCGGCGAGCACGGCGAGCAGCAGCAACGACAGGCTCACCCAAAGGCTGGTGCGGCGCGGCGCTTCCGGCATCCTGAATTCCCATTCATACAGGCTCGCGGCCGGATCCGGCCGCGACGCAGCCGCCGCCGGCCTATCCTTCGGCCGCACCGGAATTCGCGTTGGCGCTGATTTTTCGAGGGGCGGCGCTACCGGCGGCAATTCGGATTGCGCCGGGGACGGCGATTCGCGTTCCGGCGCGGCCGGCTGAGGCTCCTGGGCAGTGAGCGTCGCGAAGGCATCGAACACCTGTTTGCATTGGCCGCAGCGCACCTGGCCACTGGAAGCCTGCAGTTGCTGGGTGGTTACCCGGAAAGTAGTCCGGCAGTGTAGGCAACGCGTGTACAGGTTCATGGCATCCGCTTTATTTGAGTCTCTTGCCGCATAACCTGATCCAGCCTTGCTCCACGACGGCGGGCTCCATGTCGAACCATTGCGCGTAGGCATCGGCAACAGCCCTTGCCTGCGGCGCCAGGATCCCGGACAGCACCACATGTCCGCCCGGCACGGTCAACTCCGCGAGCAGCGGTGCCAGTATTTTGAGCGGATTGGAGAGGATATTGGCCATGACGACATCTGCCGGTTGCAGTCGCGGTCCATCGGCCCCGACGAAGGTTGCAGCCACGCGATTCTGCTCGGCATTGTAACGGCTGGCGACCAGCGCCAGCGGATCGATGTCCACGCCAACAACGCGGCCGGCGCCGAATTTCGCCGCAGCGATGGCGAGGATGCCGGAGCCGCAGCCGTAGTCGATAACGCTGCTGCCAGGGAACAGATTCCGGTCCAGCCAATCCAGGCACAATCGCGTGGTCGGGTGGCTGCCGGTGCCGAAGGCGAGCCCCGGGTCGAGCACGATATTCATGGCGGAGCCATCCGGCGCGGCGTGCCAGCTCGGTACGACCCACAGCCGCGCAGACACCCGCATCGGCGTGAACTGGCTGTGGATGAGCTTCACCCAGTCCTGCTCGGAGACTTCTGCGGTGCGATAGGCGGGGACCGGATTGAGGCCGGCGGCAGCGCAGGCGCGGCTGAGCGCTGCGGCCGCGTCGGTGTCGGGATCGAACAGAGCAATCAGGCGGTTGCAGCCGTAGGCCAGTTCGGCCTCTTCTCCCGGTTCCTGAAAGATCGGAGTTTCCTGCTCGGTTCCGGCACACGCGTCGGCCACGTCCACGGAAATGGCGCCGGCCTCGAGAAGCGCGTCCGACAGCGCCGTTACCTGCGCGGCATTGAGCGTGAGTTCAAGCGCAAGCCAGGCGATGCCACACCTCCGCAGGATCCGCCGCTACTCCACCTTGCGGTACTTGGCGAGCTTCTCTTCCAGGTATTCGATGCCGGTGCCTCCGCGCATGAATGCGGTGTCCAGCATCAACTCCTGGTGCAGCGGCAGGTTGGTCTGAATGCCCTCGACGCTCATTTCCGAGAGCGCGACGCGCATGCGTGCGATTGCCTGGTCGCGGGTGTCGCCGTAGGCAATGACCTTGGCGATCAGGGAATCGTAATACGGCGGCACGAAATAACCGTGGTAGACGTGCGAATCCACGCGGATCCCCGGCCCGCCCGGCACGTGCCAGGAGGTGATGCGGCCCGGCGACGGTGTGAACTTGTAGGGATGCTCGGCATTGATCCGGCACTCGATCGCGTGCCCGCGGAATGTGATGTCTTTCTGCCGGAACGGCAGTTTCTGTCCCGCCGCCACCAGAATCTGGGTCTTCACGATATCCACGCCGGTGATCATCTCGGTCACCGGATGCTCCACCTGCACCCGCGTGTTCATCTCGATGAAGTAGAACTCGCCCTTCTCGTAGAGGAACTCGAAGGTGCCCGCGCCGCGA
>CAYNFN010000515.1:0-3467 GCA_964396485.1 uncultured Alcaligenaceae bacterium | reverse complement strand
GGACAATGCCCGGGGAGGTGTGCCATGCGACTGGCGCAAAGGTGCGCAGCTTGTGTGTTGGTGCTTGCAACGACGTTGCCGCGGGCCGAGAACCTGCCCAACGAAATTCGCATACTCGTTCCGGTCACCGCCGGCAGCAGTCTCGACGCACGCGCCCGCGTGATTGCCGACGCGATCGGCCAGCGGCTCAAGCACCGGGTCATCGTCGAAAACCGTCCCGGCGCGGGCGGAACCATCGGCGCCCTTGCCGTGGCCAGATCGAAGCCGGATGGGTCAACCCTGCTTTTCACCAACAACAGTCATGTGGTCAGCCCGCATATTTACACTAACGCCGGCTACGACCCGATCAAGGACTTCGCGCCGGTCGCGCAGGCCTATGTTTCCGGGATGGTGCTTGTTGCCCATCCGGACCTTCAGGTCGCGTCCATCAAAGAACTGGTCGCGCTGGCACGCGGCCGGTCGCAGCCGCCGGGCTATGCGTCGAGCGGCACCGGCGGACTGCCGCATCTCGCGACGGAGTTGTTCAAGCAGGTCGCCGGCATCGAGCTGCTGCACGTCCCCTACCGGGGCGACGGCCAGGCACTGACCGACGTGCTTGCCGGACGCGTGCCGGTGATGATGAGCGGCTATGTCGTGGCGATCCCACACATCAAAGCGGGCAAGCTGCGCGCGCTGGCGGTAACAAGCCGGAGCCGCACCGGGATCTTGCCCGAGGTCCCGACCATCGCAGAGTCCGGCTACCCCGCCTACGTACTCGATACGTGGACCGGCTTCTTCGCCCCCGCGGGAACGTCTGCCGGATTAATCGACAAACTTAACCGCGAGATCGCGGCGGCCCTGGCCACGCCCGCGGTGCAGGCGCACCTTGCCGCCACAGGCGCAGAAGCCGCGGTCACCCCACCTGCCGAGTTCGCCGCATTCGTCAGACAGGAGTGGGAAACGTACGGCAAGATGGTCCGCAAGCTGCGGTTGACGGCAGAGTGAAGGCTTGCGTGCGCCTAGCCTTTTCATTCATAGCTTGCGGACAAAATCCGAGGGCGTTTGGATCGGAAATCGTTCATGCAACGCGAGTAAATCGCCATCTCCGGTCACAAGTACGTCGGCCTTGCCGGCTACCAGCGTAGCCAGAATCGGCGCATCGTCCGGGTCCGCAGGCACCTCGACGGTAATTCCATGCAGGTCCACGATCTGCACGCGAACATAGATCTGCCGAATAAACCTCTCGATGCGTTGATCATCCCAGCCGAGAACGCGCCGGATCCTGGGGTAAGCGAGCGCTCTGCCGATTTCGGCCAATTGGTGTACCGACATCACCACATCGAAACGCGCTTCCCGCCAGGCGGCCACCACGCGTCCCGGTGCGCCATCCGGAAACATCAATCCGGACAGCAACACGTTGGTATCAAGAACGACCCTCACTTCGCGGTGGGTTTGCGGCGCACGGCCTTTACGGCCTCACCCACCAGAGTATTTACCTCCTTCTCGGTCTTGTTCGCAAACGCCTTCGCGAACTCCGCGGCCATTTGGTCGAATTCCTCGTCCAATTTCCGGATTCGCTCGAAAAGAGCGATATCCACGAGCGCGGCCACGGGCTTGCCGGCCTTGGTAATCAGGATCTTTCCGTTGCGGTATTGCACCTCGTTGAGCAACTCCCCGAGGTTTTGCCGAACCGTCATGGCGGGGGCTTCGCGGATCATGGCGACTCCTTCAATTGATATGATTCGTGTAATTATATCAATTGACAAGGCGGAAGGCATGGAAGTTCGATGGGCGGCCGGGGCAGTAGCGGCAAACTGAACGCGCAAGACCGCGGTGTCCAGCAACGGCGGGCGGGGTCACCTCGCCCACCGTGGCCCGGTAACTCGACCGGCGGTAACGGCCGCGGCCCTTGACCTTCCTGGCGCGCTATGTGGTCCTGACCCCCCGGGTTCAGGACCACATAGCGCGCCAGCGCCGGCAGATAGCTCTGCCTGTGGACCGGGATCGCCTTGAATCAGCCCTCCAAGACATGCCAACCCGGGCGTCGCGGCGGGTTGAGGCCCTGGGTGTGAGAGCCCGTTTAGCCGGCGCCTGCCCTTGGGCCCGACCGTCAAGCGTAAGGCGTTGACTGATTGCGAGAAACGGCGGTAGTCTATTCATAAGCCGCGGAGTTCGTAACCACAAGACCAAAAGAGTTGGCCCGGTTGCGCGGCTGCTTCTGAAGGGAGGAGAAAATGGAAGAGTTTCGTTGTCCCTACTGCGAGCAGACGGCGTTTATGACGCTCTGCACCGACTGCCAGGCTGAGGGAATCAGGATTCAAAAAATCAAAGCCGTGTTCCACTTCGGCCGATGCCAGCGCTGCGGACATATGGACAATGAACCTTGTTCAGCACGAATAGGATGGAACAGGACCATTGCACGCGCCTTGCAGAGGGGAAGCAAGGCGCTAAGAGAGTTCAGTCACCTGGCTCGCAAGCTTGCGTCACGAGCCGCGGATACGATCAGGGGTGGCTCTGTACGCACTCCGTAGCACCACCACGGGAAGCCCAAAGAGTAAGCGGTCAAAGGACTGCGCCCGTGATCGGGCTGAGTCGATCATGGTTATCACACACTTCTCTTCGGGCTCGCGTGGCCTCTGAAATCAGCTCGCAGAGTTGACTTCAGATAGCGGCGAGTCGCTCGACGGTATCCGGCTATCGTGCTCCCACGAGCCTGGCAGTGCTGTGGGTGTTCGCTTTTCTCGGTTCATCGCCAATTCCAAGTCAGAAGCGGTGGAAGCGAGATGAGCGCAGAAGTGAATTTGCACACTGCAGGCACGACCCCATTGATTCACATCCATGAATATTTTTCCAATCAGGAGCTCGAATGATCCGTAACTCCTATCCAGATTTCTCTACGTCTACCAGCTAACGGAGCAGCGCTCAGGATTTGTGGAGACAAATGTTATCCAGTGGGGAAATGGCGCAGTTGCGCACGGCATTATCAAGCTTTTTTGTGGAGCAACACTTCGAGTTCCTGCGCTTGCGCCTTTAGCTTCTTCGGATTCGAATTGGCCAACATTTCGAGATTGGTGAGTTTCCATCTGATGCCGGGCAACTGCTCAAGATGCTCGATGCCAAGTAAGTCCCAGTTCGGTTCATTGCGTGCGAGCGATCGCAGGAACTCCCGCTCATCGGCATCCAGCCTGGATTGCAGCTCGGAAATCATGCGATCGCGAGCAGACAGCAGAGTCGATATTTCTACGGGATCGGCGGTCATTCCCCGAAACGTGCGCTCGAAGTCTTCGGAGATGTCCCGAAGCGTCGGAAAAAGAACTTCGTGAATCGGACGGTTGTGGGATGCAAGATAGACGACGAAGCTGCGCCTGATTCCAGGCGTGATTCCTTCATGGAGAAATAGCTGCATCACGTCGAACAAGTCCCGCGGATGCTGTCGATCCATGGCGGCGACCAGCTTTCCGCCGTAGAGGTCTTCCAGAGAAACGACG
>CAYNFN010000514.1:0-3970 GCA_964396485.1 uncultured Alcaligenaceae bacterium | reverse complement strand
ATTTCTCGGGCTCGAGAACACCGAGCACGCGCTGATCTCCAGCCTTTCCTACGGCGGACAGAGGCTGGTCGAGATCGGCATGGCGCTGGCGGCAAAGCCCCGCGTCCTGCTGCTGGACGAACCGCTGGCGGGCCTCGCCGCGGCGGAACGCGAGCGCATCGGCTTCCTGATACGCCGGCTGACCGGGAATATGGCGGTGCTCCTGGTCGAGCACGACATCGATCGCGTGTTCGGCATGGCCGACATCGTCACAGTGATGAACGAAGGCAGGGTGCTGGTCGAGGGCGACGCGGAAACCGTGCGCGCGCATCCCGAAGTTCAGCGCGTGTACATCGGCAGCGGTCACGCGCATCTCGTCGCCCAACGGACGCACCGGGATCCGTCCTCGCAGGAAGTCCTGCTGCAACTGGAAAAGATCAATTCCTTTTACGGCAAAAGCCACATTCTTCACGATGTCAGCCTGATGGTGAGCGCCCACGAGGTCGTCGGCTTGCTGGGACGCAACGGCGCCGGCAAATCGTCCACCTTCAAGAGCATACTCGGCATCGTTCAACCCGCTTCCGGTGCCGTCACTTTCAACGGCCATGTGATCAGCGGCAGCACGCCGGAACGGACCGCGCGTTTGGGCATCGGCCTGGTGCCGCAGGGGCGCAGGCTGTTCTCCGGCCTGACCGTGGAGGAAAATCTGCGCCTGGGTGCACTTGCGCGCCGGACGGGCGACGGCGTCAAGTGGGATCGCGACAGGATCTACGGCTACTTCCCGAGAATCCGCGAAAAACTCCACGTCAAAGCCGACCTGCTTTCCGGCGGCGAACAGCAGATGGTCGCGATTGCCCGCGCCCTATCCGGCAACGTCAAGCTGCTGCTGATGGATGAGCCGTTCGAAGGCCTGTCGCCGGCAATGGTCGATGAAGTCTTCAAGTCGATAGAGCAACTCCGGCAGGAAGTCGCGATTTTGATCATCGAGCATCGTCTGGACCTGGTGCTGTCGCTCGCCGACCGTGCCTACGTCCTCGACCGCGGGCATGTGTCGCACGAGGGACCGGCGCGACCGCTGCTCACCGATCTCGAATTCCGCAAGCAAGTCTTGTGGCTTTAGCTCAATCTAATCCTTACCGCAGAGGCGCGAAGGCGCAGAGGAAACGCAGAGAAATGCAAATTGGGTAAAAAGCTGATAAGAAGCCAGTGCGAAATTCTCTCCGTGCGTCCCATGCGCTTTTACAATTTATCTGGTTTCGGTTTCCTTTGCGTTTCCTCTGCGCCTTTGCGCCTCTGCGGTTAAGGTTTAGTGCGTCTTTGCGGTGAAAAGTTTTTAAGGAGTAAGTGATGGAAATTTCTGCAAAGGGACAGCGGGTCCTGATTACCGCCGGTGCGGCGGGAATCGGCCGGGCGATGACAGACGTGTTTCACATGGCCGGCGCGCGAGTGCACATTTGCGACGTGGTGCAGGCTTCGCTTGACGAAACGGTAAAGGCCTTTCCGGGAGTCACTGCTACCTTGGCGGACGTTTCCAGCCTCAAGGACGTGGACCGGCTGTTCACCGACGCAAAGAAACTCCTCGGCGGCCTCGACTGCCTCATCAACAACGCGGGCATCGCCGGGCCGACAGGAAAAGTCGAGGACATTGCGGTCGAGGAATGGGAGCGCTGTATCGCGGTGGATCTGAACGGAATGTTCTATTGCACGCGCCTGGCGGTGCCGATAATCAAGGCTGCCGGGGGAGGCTCGATCATCAATCTGTCCTCCGCCGCGGGGAGGCTGGGATTTCCGTTTCGCACCCCCTATGCCGCGGCCAAGTGGGGCGTGGTCGGGTTCACCAAGAGCCTGTCGATGGAACTCGGCCCGGACAACATTCGCGTAAATGCGATCCAGCCGGGCGTGGTCGAGGGCGAGCGCATCAACCGCGTCATCGGGGCCAAAGCCAAGGCGGTCGGCATCAGTTTCGAGGAACAGAAGAAAGTCTCGCTCGAACGTGTCTCGATGCACTGCATGGTCAGTCCCTACGACATCGCTCACATGGCGCTTTACCTCGCCAGCGACATCGGCGGGAATATCACCGGCCAGGCTTTGTCGGTCTGCGCCGGCGTCGAAATGCTGGCCTAACCCAATTAACCGCAGAGGCGCAAAGGCGCAGAGGAAACGCAAAGGAAAGCAAAACAACTTGAGGTGAAAAGGCAAAGAGGTGGATAGTCGCGCCGCCGCGATATATCGACTGGCTGGGGCAAATCGGAATCCTCCCGCTTTTTGACACGCTTCGTTTGGTTTCCTCTGCGCCTTTGCGCCTTTGCGCCTTTGCGCCTTTGCGGTGAAGATTTAGATTAACAGGGAAGCAAAATGGAAAAAGTGGCAATCATCGGTACCGGACTGATCGGGCGCGCCTGGGCAATGGTGTTCGCGCGCGCGGGACACTCCGTGAAGCTCTACGACAATGCCCCCGGCGCCACCGACAAGGCCATCGGCCTCATCAGGGAGGGGCTGGAGGAACTGCAACAGTTCGGGCTGATCAAGGAATCTCCCGACACGGTGATGAAGCGCGTCAGCGGCGCCGCCACGCTGGCAGAGGCCGTGAGGGACGCCGATTACGTTCAGGAGAACACAGCGGAGCAGCTGGACGTCAAGCGCGATGTTTATCGCCAGCTCGATGAGGCGGCTCCGGCGCATTGCATCCTGGCGAGCTCGACTTCGACCATTCAGACGTCGCGCTTCAGCGAGGGGCTCAAGGGCAAGCATCGCTGCATCGTCGCGCACCCGGTCAACCCCCCGCACGTGGTGCCGATCGTCGAGATCTCTCCCGCGCCGTGGACCAGCTCCGAGGTCATCGCCAGGACCCGCGCGCTGCACGAAAAAGTCGGCCAGGTGGCCATCACCGTGAAGAAGGAGATCGAGGGATTCATTCTCAACCGCCTGCAGGCCGCGCTGTTGCTGGAATCATGGCGCCTGGTAAAGGAGGATTACGTTTCGGTCGAAGACCTCGACAAATGCGTCAAGGACGGCCTGGGATTGCGCTGGTCGTTCATGGGCCCCTTCGAGACCATCGATCTGAACGCGCCCGGCGGCGTGTCCGACTATGCCGGGCGCTACGGCCCGGTGCTTTACGGCATGATGAAGAACGCGAAGCACCAACCTTGGGACGACAAGCTGGTCGCGAAGATCGAAGGGGAACGGCGCAAGCTCATGCCCCAGGCCCAGCACGCCGAGCGCGAAGCCTGGCGCGACCGGCGGCTGATGGCGCTGATCGCCCACAAGCGCTCGATGGAGGCGAAAGACTGAAACCCTTAACCGCAGAGGCGCAAAGGCGCAGAGGAAACGCAAAGGAAGGCAAAACAACTTGAGGTTAAAAAGCAAGGAGGCGGATAGTTGCGCCACCACAACATATCGACTGGGTGGGGCAAATCGGAATCCCCCCGCTTTTTGACACGCTTCGTTTGGTTTTCTCTGCGTTTCCTCTGCGCCTTTGCGCCTCTGCGGTGAAAGATTTTGATCTTGATTTAGACTGGAGAAACTGCAAATGGCTAATAAAGTAATCATCACCTGCGCAGTAACCGGCGCCATCCATACGCCGTCGATGTCGCCCTACCTGCCAGTGACGCCGGAGGAGATCGCGGAGGCGGCGATCGGCGCGGCAAAAGCCGGCGCGGCAATCGTGCATCTGCATGCACGCGAGCCCAAGGACGGCCGCCCCACCCAGGATCCGAAGATGTTTCTGCGGTTCCTGCCGAAGATCAAGGCGGCATCCGACGTCGTGATCAATCTCACCACCGGCGGCGCTCCGACCATGAGCGTTGAAGAACGGCTGCAGCCGGCATTGCAGCTCAGGCCTGAAGTGGCGTCGCTCAACATGGGTTCGATGAATTTCGGCCTGTACGAGATGCTGCAGCGTTTCACCGAATTCAAGCACGATTGGGAAAAGCCCTATCTTGCCGGCTCCGACGAGCGCATTTTCAAGAACACCTTCAAGGACATCGCCCAC
>CAYNFN010000513.1:0-2699 GCA_964396485.1 uncultured Alcaligenaceae bacterium | reverse complement strand
CCGTACCACTTGGTACCCTCCACCAGATTGATGTGTTCGAGGTTCTTCGCGACCGGCTCGATCGCGTCCACCATGTTCGTAAGCATCCTGAGGTTGGTCGCGACCAATTCGGGCTGGGTGGGCCTGTCCAGGTACGCCGCGTAGAACAAGTGCGTCAAGTCATTGAGGTGCGCGAACTTAGCCGTGCAATCCGCCGGATCGGTCAGGTCTACGGCGATGTGCTCGTAGCCGCCGACGATGTCGGGCTTGCGCCGCGATACCGCCACAATGTCCCAACCGCCGGTTTCGACCAGGTGCTTCAGCAGATAGCGCCCGACGACTCCCGTGGCTCCCGTAACCAGTGCTCTTCTTGATGCCATGACCCGTTGATGGTGTCCGTTATACTCGCGCTCACAGTTTCTGCTTCTGTTTCAACCACGGAGGACACGGTGGACACGGAGGACACGAAGGAAAAACAAAGACGAGGTAAAGCAAACTGGGGTAAAAAGCGGCGTAACTGTTCGCGAACCTGTGCCGTCCACTTTCACTGCGACGGATCATCAGCCAATGAACGGTTTTAACCCGAGAATGTTTTTTGCCCTTGCCTTTCCTCCGTGTCCTCCGTGTCCTCCGTGGTGAATGCTTCGTTCTTCATCAAACTGGAATTGTCCCATAATGACCAGACACTTTGACCTCCTCACCATCGGCGGCGGCAGCGGCGGCGTCGCGGTTTCCAATCGCGCTGCAAGTTTCGGCGCCAAGTGCGCGCTGATCGAGGCTGGGCGTCTCGGCGGCACCTGCGTCAACGTCGGCTGCGTGCCCAAGAAGATCATGTGGAGCGGCGCCAGTCTTGCGCACGCGATCGAGGATGCTGCGGACTATGGATTCTCTGTGGGGTCCGTGAAATTCGACTGGGCGCATCTGAAACGCAACCGCGACCGGTACGTGCTGGACATGAACGGCCATTACGAGCGCACGCTGACCAAGAACAGCGTAGAGATCGTGCGCGGCTTCGCCCGCTTCGTCGGACCTAAAAGCATCGAGGTGAACGGCGAGAAGCTGACCGCGGAGCACATCGTCATCGCAGTGGGCGGCCGGCCGATCATGCCGGACATTCCCGGATCGGAATTGGGCATCACCTCGGACGGATTTTTCGAGCTCGAGGCCCGGCCGAATAAAGTTGCGATCGTTGGCGCCGGCTACGTCTCGGTGGAATTCGCCGGGGTATTGCGGGCACTGGGCGCCGACGTGACCATGATTATGCGCCGCGATCACTTTCTGCACAGCTTCGATGCGATGCTCCGCGACAGCTTGATGGCGCAAATGAGAGCTGACGGGGTACGAATGGTCACGCGGGCGCGCGTAACGCGGGTCGGAAAAACTTCCGGCGCGATCCGCATCGAATGCGACAACGGACAGGCTGTGGAAGGCCTGGACACGCTGATCTGGGCGGTGGGTCGCCGCTCCAATGCCGACAAATTCGATCTCGACAAGACCGGAGTGAAGGTTAACGACGCCGGCGACATCATTACCGATGGATATCAGACCACCAATATCGCGGGCATCCATGCGATCGGAGACACTACCGGCCAGTTCGAGCTGACCCCGGTCGCCATCGCTGCCGGCAGGAGACTGGCGGACCGCGTGTTCGGCGGAATGACAGAGAGTAGGCTCGTTTACGAGAATATTCCAACAGTGCTGTTCAGCCATCCGCCAATCGGCACCGTGGGGCTTACCGAGGAAGGCGCAACGCAGAAGTTCGGGGCCGCGGCGGTCAAGGTTTACGAGGCGGGCTTCACCCCGATGGTTCACGCCTTCACCCATCGCAAGGTGAAGTGCGCGATGAAACTGGTGGTCACCGGCCCCGAGGAAAAGGTCATCGGCCTGCACATCTTCGGGTCCGGCGCCGACGAAATGCTGCAGGGCTTCGCGGTGGCGGTGCGGGCGGGGGCGACCAAGCGCGATCTGGACGATACCGTCGCGATTCATCCCACGGTGGCCGAAGAACTGGTCACCCTGCGCGGCGCCCGAGCCGCGCAAGGCTAAAGGCGAGAGGCGAGAGGCGAGAGGTCTATAAATGTAGTAGCTCAGACTTGAACTTACAGGTCATGTCCGAACGCCAACTTCTGGAAACGACCCCTTGCTCCCTGTCGTGCTCTAAGGAAGCGGACCTTCGCAACCTTCCTCGTACGGAATATAGCAGCCCTTCACCGGATCACCTCGTCCGCCTGCAGCAGGATCGACTGCGGGATCGTGATTCCGAGCGCCTTTGCGGTTTTCAGATTCACCACCAGCTCGAACTTCACCGGCTGCTCGACCGGCAGGTCGCTCGGCTTGGCGCCCTTCAGGATCTTGTCGACGTACGCGGCCGATCGGCGATACAAATCGCCGGTGTTCGTCCCATAGAACATCAGTCCGCCATCCTCGACGTGTTGCCTAAGCCCGTAGATGGCCGGTAGCCGGGCCTTCGACGCAAGCTTGACCAGCGTCATTCGATGAATAAAGAATAGTGGGCTATCGATCACGTACAGAGCTTGGGAATGGGCTCGGTCTATAGTTGAAAACGCAGGGCCGATTTCCTCTGGCTTTTGCACGCTCACGAAAGTAAGTTGCATCGCCAGCGAGGGCGACACCGCCTTGAGATCCTCGACGACCTTTGCGTGGAATGGCGTGCCAGGATTCCACAAAACTGCCACCCGGGTCGCTTTGGGTACCGCTTC
>CAYNFN010000512.1:0-2890 GCA_964396485.1 uncultured Alcaligenaceae bacterium | reverse complement strand
CTTCACCGCAGCCTCGGCCTGCGCGGAAAATTCCTTCGCGCACACCACGTCCACCGGGATCGGCACATCCCCGCCCTTCGCCTTGATCGCTTCGATGATTGCTTTCGCTGCGCCAACCAGGTCGGCCTCGACCAGCGACTTGCCGACCGGCAGCCCCGCGGCCAGCATGAATGTGTTGGCGATGCCGCCGCCGACGATCAGTTGATCCACTTTTTGCGCCAGCTCGCCCAGGATGCGGAGCTTGGTGGAGATCTTGGAGCCGGCAACTATCGCCACCAGCGGCCGTTTCGGCGCGCTCAGTGCCTTGCCCAAGGCCTCGAGCTCCGCTGCCATCAGCGGCCCGGCGCAGGCGACCGCCGCAAATCTGGCGATCCCATGGGTTGTCGCTTCAGCGCGATGCGCGGTGCCGAATGCGTCGTTCACGTAAACGTCGCACAGCGCCGCCATTTTTCTGGCCAGGGTCTCGTCGTTCTTCTTTTCGCCCTTGTTGGCCCGGCAATTCTCCAGCAACACGACCTGTCCGGGTTTCAATTCCACGCCCTCGACCCAGTTTGTCTTGAGCGGCACCGGCGTGCCGAGCAGTTCCGACAATCGCTTTGCCACCGGCGCCAGCGAATCTTTGAGATTCAACTCGCCCTCGGTCGGCCGCCCGAGGTGCGAAGTCACCATCACTGCGGCGCCGGCGTTTAGTGCATGCCGGACCGCCGGCACAGAGGCGCGGATGCGCGTGTCGTCGGTGATGTTTCCGGCGCCATCCTGCGGCACGTTCAGATCCGCGCGAACGAACACGCGCTTGCCGCGTAGATCGAGATCGGTCATCCGCAGGAACGTCATGGTCTTAATTCAACACCTTTGCGCCACACTGAACGCTGCGGCAAATGCTTCTGCTTATTTCGCGTTCACCAGCGCAACCGTCACATCCAGCATCCGGTTGCTGAAGCCCCACTCGTTGTCATACCAGGAGCAAACCTTCACCAGTGTCCCATCCGACACTTTTGTGAGCGTCGAATCGAAAACCGAAGAAGCGGGATTGTGATTGAAGTCGACCGATACCAGGGGATCGTTGTTGTACTCCAGGATGCCCTTGAGGTCGGACTCTGCGGCCTGTTTCACCGCGCTGTTTACTTCTTCCACCGTGGTCGGGCGCTTGGCGACAAACGCGAGGTCGACCAGCGATACGTTGATGGTCGGGACGCGAATCGCGAAGCCGTCGAGCTTGCCGTTCAGTTCCGGCAGCACCAGGCCCACCGCTGCTGCGGCGCCTGTCTTGGTCGGAATCATCGACATGGTCGCGGAGCGCGCGCGGCGCAGGTCGGTGTGATACACGTCGGTCAGCACCTGGTCGTTGGTGTAGGCGTGTATCGTGGTCATCAGGCCGTTGACCACGCCGATGCGGTCGTTCAGCGCCTTGACCATCGGCGCCAGGCAGTTGGTTGTGCAACTGGCATTGGAGATCACGGTGTGCGCCGCTTTTAGCGTCTGGTGATTAACGCCGTACACCACGGTCGCATCCACGTCCTTGTCGCCAGGCGCGGAGACAATGACCTTCTTTGCGCCCGCGCTCAGATGCGCGCCGGCTTTGGCCTTGCTGGTGAAGAGCCCGGTGCACTCGAGCACAATGTCCACGCCGAGTTCTTTCCACGGCAACTCGGCCGCATTCTTCTGCGCGCACACTTTGATCCTGTCGCCGTTGACGACCAGGGAATCCCCCTCGGCCGCAATGCTGCCCGGAAATTTGCCGTGTACCGTGTCGTATTTGGTGAGGTGCGCATTGATCTTTGCATCACCGAGGTCGTTGATCGCGACGATCTGGATGTCGTGTTTCTTGCCGCCCTCGTAGTGGGCACGCAGGATGTTGCGGCCGATGCGCCCGTAGCCGTTGATTGCAACCCGGATGGCCATGAACGGAGTCCCCTGAAAAATCGGAATTTTACTGTACTACGCCGCCGACTCCCAGCAATGATGCGACGCGGTGTCGAACGTGATTGCGCTGCGCGGGAGCCTCTCCTATAGTGGGAGAAGCGGCCGCCCTCCGGCGGCAGCGGCAACAATCACCAAGACCGCTCTCGAACGGCGGCGACAGGCGTGGGTCCGACGTCCATAAACAATGACACTTGGAGGAAAAAATGAAACAGTCCACGAATAGGCTTACCTTAACCGCGTTGACGCTTGCGAGCACGCTGGCGTTCTCCGCTTTTTGCCGTGCAGCCGAAGTGGAAGTCCTGCACTGGTGGACTTCCGGCGGCGAGGCCAAGTCGGTCGCCGAATTGAAGAAGATCCTCGAAGCCAAGGGCCACAAATGGAAGGACTTTGCGGTTGCCGGGGGCGGCGGGGAGAACGCCATGACGGTGCTGAAGTCGCGCGTGGTGTCCGGCAAACCGCCGACTGCCGCACAGGTGAAAGGCCCGTCGATTCAGGAGTGGGGACGAGAGGGAGTACTTACTAATCTCGATGACGTCGCCAAGGGTGCAAACTGGGACGGTCTGCTCCCGGCGGTGGTCAGCAGCGTCATGAAGTACCAGGGCCACTACGTGGCGGTGCCGGTCAACGTGCACCGGGTGAACTGGATGTGGGTCAATCCGGAAGTATTCAAGAAGGCCGGCGCAAAAATACCGACGACCTGGGAGGAATTCGCGGTCGCTGCCGACAAGATCCAGAAGGCCGGGTTCATCGCGGTTGCGCACGGCGGGCAGCCCTGGCAGGACGCTACCGTGTTCGAGTCGGTCGCGCTCGGGGTCGGGGGTGCCGACTGGTACATCCGCGCTTTCGTCAATCTGGACGCCAGCGCGCTCAACAGCCCGACAATGGAAAAGTCGTTCGCGACGCTGCGCACCGTGCAAAAAGCCATCGACAAGGACGCCGCCAACCGCGACTGGAACCTCGCCACCGC
>CAYNFN010000511.1:0-10071 GCA_964396485.1 uncultured Alcaligenaceae bacterium | reverse complement strand
GGGCCACCGGTGGCTGAGCGATCCCGGCCTGCGGTATGGCGCCGGACAGCCGCAGCGGTGCGGCCCCGAAGCCGCCCTCCGTGCCCGACATGAATTCGAGCGTGGCGGCACCCGGCCGCTCGAGATTGCGCACCACATAGGGCGTGATGAGAAGCACGATCTCGGACTTGTTGTGCTCGTCCTTGCGGCTGCCGAACAGCCGGCCCACGATCGGCAAATCACCCAGCCCCGGTACCTTGTCGGCGGTATTGCGCTCCTCGTCCTGAATCAGCCCGGCCAGCACCTGGGTCTCACCGTTCTTGAGCCGCAGGGTGGTTGAGGTATTGCGCGAGCCCAGCTGGTAAGTCAGCGTGCCGTTCACGCTGCGGATTTCCTTGATTATGTTGCTGACTTCGAGTCCGACTTTAATCGCCACTTCGTCCTCGAGATAGATGTTCGGCTCGACATCGAGCTTCAAACCGACATCCAGATAGGTGACGGATTCCGATATAACGCCGGTGGCGGTGACAGTGTTGGTGATCACCGGCACCTTTTCGCCGATGTGAATCTTGGCTTTTTCGCGGTTCTTCACCCGGATGCGCGGATTGGCGAGAAGGTTGGTGTCCCCTTCCTGCTCGCGCATATTGATCAGCAGCGCGGGATTGGTGACGGTCACATTAACCATTCCGGAATTGAAGTTCTGCAATTCCTCCAGCGTAGCCTGCCCGGGAATGTTGCTAGCACCGTCGAGGCTGAAACCGACCTGGGTCGGATAGCGGATGCCGAGTTCCTGCAGGCGGGCGCGCCCGACCTCCAGCACATCCAGTTCGAGCATCACCTCGGGTTCCGCCAGGTCCTGCGCGGCAATCAGTTTTTCCGCCAGCCGGATCGCGTCCGGCGTATCCCGCATCACCAGCAGGTTCAGCCGCTCGTCGATGAATATGTCACGCGTCTTCACCACCGTCTTGATCAGGTTCAGCGTCTGCTTCACGTCGGCATTGGCAAGATAGAAACTCTTCACCATCAGTTCCTGATAATCCCTCGCCTTGATCGGCAGGTTCGGGTAGACCAGCACGGTATTGTCGTTCAACACTTTCTTTTGGAGCTGGTTGGTGGCGAGCACGAACTGCAGCGCGTCCTCGATCGTGGTATTGCGCACATAAATGGTGACCCGCAGGTCGGGGCGCACATCGCGGTCAAACACGAAATTTATGCCGGAAGTGCGCGACAGCACCTCGAATACGCTCTTCAGAGGCGCGTCGCGGAATTCCAGCGTCACCGGCCTGCGCAGCGAACTCTTCAACACCGCGGGCGTCGAGGCTGTCTTGGTTTTCTGCTCGTCTATGCTGCGCGCCAGCGCCTTGGCGTCGCGCTGGGACGGATTCTCCGCCAGCACCGGGCGCAGCTTCATCTGTGCGCCATCGAAATCGCCGGCATCGGACAGTTCTTTCGCCTCGGCAATTATTCTGCGGTAACGCGCTTCGGTTTGCGCCGAAGCCAGCCCTGCCAGCGCGCGCGCGTTGCCGGCGTCGAGCGTCAGCACTCGCCGGTAGAACGGCTCGGCGTCCTCCGACTTTCCAAGCAGCCGCTGCTTGTCGCCCTGGGTCAGCAACTGGGTGAGGTACTTGTCGCGCTCGAGCAGATAGGAGGTGCGGTATTCGATGTTGTTCGGACTGGCCTTCACCGCGGCTTCCATCTGCAGCAGGCCTTCTTCCACGCGGCCCTGCTCGATCATCTGTTTTCCGGGCACGACCGCCTGATCGGTTGCGCACGCAGTGAGGACGAGCACGAAGACAAGGGCTGGTTGTTTCACTTCGCCTCCCCGATGGAAAGGTGTTGCTCGACGCCGGACGGAAGGTGAGTGAACGTCAGCCGCGTCTCCGACACCTTGTCCACACGATAAGTCGATTCGATGATCTCGCCCTCATGCACGACGAGATTGCGCTCGCCCTGGGTAAGGAACACGACGTTGGTCTCTTCCGACAGCAGCCTGCCCATGTAGGTGAACGGAAGCGGCGGCGCGCCGGGTGGCGCAGTCGGTGGCGAGGGCGCCGCAGGCAATGCCGCCGCGGAAACAGGTGCCGTCGCAGCGGCCTTGGGTGCCGGTTTGCGCCAACTGCGCGTGGCGAACGCATCGTTGGCGCTCGAGTCGGTATCACTGCCGCGCAGTTTCTCCAGGTGCACCCGATCCGCAGGTGCCGGATCCGCGCCGCGCGCCGCCGGCACCTGCCGCGGCCGCGCGGGCGGCTCGACGACTTCGGCGCCGCTTTTCCTGTCGGCCTCGCGCACCCACGCGGCCGCCGTCAGCGCAGCCATCAGCAGTGCGGCCAATGCGATCCAGCGCTGGCGCGCGTCGATCTTCATCCCTGCATGCTCAGGAACAAGGTGAACTTGATTTGCGCTTGCAATGCTTCGTCGCCGATTTTCTGGCGCTGGAAGCTGATGCCGTCTAGCGACAATCCCGGAATTTCGCGCCCCGCCTGCGTCAGGAAACGGCGCACTTCCGGATAGGTGCCCTTTGCCGGCAGCAGGATCTGGTAGCGGGTGAGCTTACCGCCCGGATCGGCAAGCGGCCGGTATTCGCCCTGCTCGAGCCTGAGTCCGTGTGCTTGCGCCGTGCGGTGCAACCGGCGCAGCAATTCGGGCGCGTTTGCCGGGCGCGCAAGCGCAGCGTAGAACGCAGCAAGATCCGCTTCCGGATCGCCGGGGGCGGCCGCATCGCGAACCGGCGACCCCTCCAGTGTGGCATGCAGTTTCGCTGCTTCGGATCGCAGTCGCGTCCGCTCTTGCAGCACCGGCGCCACGGTGGAGTAATAGAACGTCACGTCGAAAGCGACCAGTCCCAGCGCCAGCAACGTGCTCCAGTGCAGACCGCGCGCCAGGCGCCGCAGTCTCCAGCCCGTCAGTTCGAGATTTTTTCGATCCATGACGCGGTTACCGTAAAGCGCACCGGACGCTGCGGGTCCCGGGCGTTCACCTGATGGTTGAGCAGATAGACCCGCGCCAGCGACGGCGCGCGCTGCAAACGCTTCACATAATCGAACATCGCTTCGATGTCCGCCGCCTCGGCGCTCAGTTCCACAGTGCCGCCCTTCTGATCCGGAGTAATGCCGAGCAGCGCCACCCGGCCGTTGGCAACCGATTCGACAGCGCGAAACAGGCGATCCCAGGGCAGCGTGATCTGATCGATTACCTGGTTGGCACGGCGGATTTCCTGCTTGGTGGCATCCGCGAGCCTCGGTGCATCGGAATTGATTCCATTGGCACGGCGCTCGAGCCGTGCGATGCGCGCCTCGATTTGCTCGACCTCGCGCTGCGACTGCGCATACATGTCCGCGAGCTTGACGGTGGCGATCGCGGCAATCGCCAGCAGGCCGATGCCCAGCCAGCTTACGCGCCTGCTTCCCGCCGCGAAATCGAGCTCGAGCGCGCGCATCATGTTGCGGCCGCCTCCGGACCGGCATCGCGCCCAGACAATCTCTCGACCCGCAGTCCCGCGGTATCGAGCTTCGCGCCTGAAAACACGCGCAGGCAAATTTTCTCGCTGCCCGGTTCCAGCCCGAGCATCAGCCGCTCCTGTTCCAGCAATTCGGGAAGCGCAACCGTTTCGCCGTTCAACGGACGGCTGCGCAACGAAAGCCAGCGCCCACCGCGCAACAGCCCGAGCAACATTCTCCCCGGCTCCGCGACCGCCAGCCAGGCATCACCGCCGATCGCTTTTCGCTCCGCGTTGACCAATTCCATCAGTTGCGGCTGGATCGAACGCAATGTGAGCGGCGAATTGTCCAGCAGCGTGGTCAGCGACTCGATCAGGGGGCGTTCGACCGCCGTCGCGACCTGCGCGGAACCGGCCGCGCCACCCGACAACCGCAACATCCATCTCTGTGCGGTTTCGCCGTAAACCTGCGCGAAGCGCATCCTGGCGAATGCAAGCTGTTCCTCGTCGGTGACGAGCGAGGCACTCCAGGGAACCAGCAAGTAACGCGCGAAGTGGTTGGACAGGACGACCGTGGCGTCGGCCCTGCGCAGATTCGGCTGCGCGAGCAGCTCGCGCAGCGCCTCGACCGCAGCCGCCCAGGAGGTCGCGTCGCGTTGCTGCGTTTCGGCGCAGGCCAGCGTTTTGCGTTCCGGGGCCGCACGCTTCCAGCCGGGCGCAAAGCGCAGTATCTCCACCTGCTGCGGCGAAATGCCGATGCGCACCCGTTCACGCCACAAAAGTGACACGATTGATCTCCGACAACGTGGTTTCACCGGTCCTGACCAGGTCCAGCGCGGCATCGCGCAAACCGCGGGTGCCGAGTCTGCGCGCCGCTTCCTTGATGACCCGGATCGGCTGGCGGCTTACGATCAGTTCGCGCAACTCGTCGTTGAGCAACATGGATTCCGCGATCGCCTTGCGGCCGCGATAACCGGAGCCGCGGCAGTGGCCGCAGCCGCGGCCGGCCCTGAAGCGGAAACCCCGCACTGCCTTCGCATCCAGCCCGGAGTCGGCGAGCAGCCGCGCATCGGGCATGTCCTCGACCCTGCAATGCGCGCAGTTGATCCGCACCAGGCGCTGCGCCATCACGCCGTTGAGCGCGGCGACGAAGCTGTAGGGGTCCACGCCCATGTGCAGGAAGCGGCCGATGACGTCGAACACGTTGTTGGCGTGCACCGTGGTGAATACCAGGTGCCCGGTGAGCGCGGACTGGATCGCGATCTGCGCGGTCTCGGGGTCGCGGATCTCGCCGACCATGATCTTGTCCGGGTCGTGGCGCAGGATCGAGCGCAGGCCGCGGGCGAAGGTGAGCCCCTTCTTTTCGTTCACCGGGATCTGCAGGATGCCGGAAATCTGGTACTCCACCGGGTCCTCGATGGTGATGATCTTGTCTTCACCGCGGTGGATCTCGGAAAGGATGGCGTAGAGCGTCGTGGTCTTGCCGCTGCCGGTCGGCCCGGTCACCAGCAGCATGCCGTAGGGTTCGTTCGCCAGTTTGCGCAACCAGGCCATGGTGCCAGGATCAAAGCCCAGCACTTCCAGACGCAGGCCCTCGAACTCGTCGGCGAGCGTCTGCTTGTCGAGAATTCGCAATACTGCGTCCTCGCCGTAGATCGAGGGCATGATGGAAACGCGCAAATCCACTTCCCTGCCCTTCACCGATACCTTGAAGCGGCCGTCCTGCGGCACGCGGCGCTCGGCGATGTCGAGTTCCGCCATCACCTTCACCCGGGAAACGATGCGATCGGCCATGTCCGCGCCCGGCGCGTTGCCGACCGCCGACAGCACGCCGTCGATGCGGTACTTGATCGCCAGCCCGGAACCGGTGGATTCCAGGTGCACGTCGCTCGCGCCGGTCTTGAGCGCGTCGTACAGGGTCGAATTCACCACCCGCACCACCTGGCTGGAGTGCTCGCTGATCGCCTTGAGCGACAGGTCCTCGATGCGGCGGCCGCCGCCCTGCATGTCGGCTTCCGTGGGCACCACCTCGCCCATCGCCCGCATGCCCTCTTCCACGCGGGCGAGATAGGCGCCGATGTCGTTGCGGTGCGCAAGGTGGAAACTGAAGGGCGCAACGACGCGCTCCTGCACCCACGCCTGCAAGTCGAGCGCGAACGGGTCGCCGATCACCACCAGCAGTTCGCCGGCCTCGTCGCGCAACGCCACGCATTCACGTTGCGACACCTCGTTGAAAAGCAGCACCTCGAACGCCGGCGCAAGCTCGTGCAGGCGCCGCATCGGCAACACCGGCAGGCGCAGCAATTCGCCCAGCGCGCGCACGAATTCGTCGGGGCCGAGCGCGAGTTGCTCCTCCAGTACTTCGATGAGTTTGCGCCGGCTGCGCTCCGCCTCCTGCCGCGCCTGGGCCAGGTCGGCCGCGGTGAGGTGGGTGCCGGCAGGCACCTGGATGTCGGTAACCGCGTTCACTGGATGCTACCCGCCAGTTCGAACACCGGCAGGTACATCAACACTACGATCACGCCGATCACCACGCCGATGAAAGCCATCAGCAAGGGCTCGAACAGCCTGGTGAACCAGTCCACCCAGCGCGAAATTTCCTCGTCGTAGAAAGAGGCGATGCGTTCCATCATGTCGTCCATGCGGCCGCTGCGCTCTCCGACCCGCAGCATGCGCAGCGCCACCGGGGTGGTGAGATTGTTGGCCGACATGGCCTCGGAGATGGATCGCCCTTCCCGGATCGCCTGAGCCGCAAGGCCCATGCGCACGCGCAGCGCCGGCGACAGCAGCCCGGCGGACATGTCCAGCGCGGTAACCATCGGCGTGCCACCGCGCAGCAGCATGCCCAGCGTGCGATAGAAGCGTGCCAACTGATACAGCCGCATGCGGCTGCCGACCGACGGGATCGCCCACAGCCTGGCGCCGATCCAGCGCCGGGTTTCCGGCAGCATCAGCAGCCGGACGCTAACAAAGCAGATCACCAGGAAAACGGCGCCGGCGATCATGCCGTTGGCTTCGAGGAACTTCCCGGCTTCCAATAGCCACCGTGAGAGCAGCGGCAGATCGCCCTGGATGTCCTCGTACACATGGCTGAACTTCGGCACGACGTAGCCGAGCAGGAACAGCAGCACCAGCGAGCCCACCGCGATCAGCAGCAGCGGATAAATCGACGCGCTGACGATTTTCTTGCGCACGGTTTCGAGTTGTGCCTGATAGGCGATATAACGCTTCAAAGCGTCCGGCAGGTCGCCGGTGCGTTCGGTGGCGCGCACAGTGGCGACGAACAGCGAGGGAAAGACTTCCGGGAGATCCTGCATTGCCTGAGACAGCGTGCGGCCCTGCTGAAGCTGGGTCATCAGATGCGCCAGCGTGTTGCGCGCCGGACCCGCGCTCTCCTTTTCCGCCAAGCCTTCGATCGCCTCGACCAGGGTCAGCCCGGCTTCCAGCAGCGCCAGCAGCTCCTGCGAAAACAGCGCCAGCGGAAAGCGCGTGCGACGCGTGAAGATGTCGAAATCCCACACCGTGCGCTTGAGCGACAGCAGCGCGAGCCCGCTCAATTTCGCCTGCCGCTCGGCATCCGCCTCGTCGGCGGCGTCGAAAACCACCGACACCACGTCGTTGGCATCCCGCAATGCTTTGACCTGAAATTTCATTTGTGCGTTGTAGTTCGTGAAACTTGTCTCGTTATGCGGGATTTGCCTTTCGCTTAGTCCTGAGTCCTCAGTCCCGAGTCCTCCGCGCTTCGCGCGGCTCACCAATTCGTAATATCCGCCGCCTCGTCCGCACCGCCGAGCTTGCCGTCCTTGCCGTAGGAAAACAGATCGTACTCCCCATGCTCGCCGGGTGCGCGGTATACATACTTGTTGCCCCAGGGGTCGTCGGGTACCGCCTTTTTGAGATACGGCCCAGCCCACTTCGGTTCGTTCTCGGGCCGGGCATTCAATGCGGCCAGACCCTGCTCACTGGTTGGGTAACGTCCGGTATCGAGCCGATACTGGTCCAGCGCCTTGTCGAAGGCGTCGATCTGCGCCCGCGTCGTCTTCACTTCCGACTTGCCGATCTGGGCGAAATAGCGCGGTCCGACGTAGCCGGCCAGCAGGCCGATGATGACCATTACCACCAGCAGTTCGAGGAGCGTAAATCCCCGGGAACGCGTGCGTAATTGGGAAACTACGGACCAACGCGACACAGACACAGGCTCGATCCCTCCCTCTATTTGGCAACCGCCTTTTTGCCGTTCGCCAGCCTCTTTTGCTCAAGCGCACGGACTGTACGTCGGAGACATGACTGCGCGATTAAAAAGGCGTCACGGCACTTTCACCCCCCTGTCACACGGATGTTAGTCAACGGCCCCGAGAGTGTCCACAGGCGGACATTCTCGATCTGGCGGCGATGCGGTTTGCATGAGTCATTCTGCATCGTCGATCGCTGATCTTCTAGTGTGGCAGACGAAGTACCGATTTCAACTTGCTGAAACCAAGAAGAAATCTTAATAGCATTACCTGAACGATTTGACACATGTCAGATAGTTGCGCATCTTTCCCTAATCGCATGATGGGCGCATACGCGATCGCTCGCTTGTACCCGTGCTTGCAACCGCATCCCCTTCTGGACAACAGGCTCTATTACCAATGATGACCTCTGCGGACCAAGACTCGCTTCGTGGGCCCCGTTCTCATTTCCGGCTCGACATATGCAATGGCTTTCCGCGGTCTCGCGTCAAGGCATTTCTGGTTGGTTTGCCGTCTGTCTGGATTCACAGCCTGTCAGGGTAAGCACGAGATCGAGTCCGCTTCACTCCACGGAACGCTGGGGAAGGTCGTCGCAAGCTATAAAGTATAGACCTGCTCCTTTATCGCTCTCGTATTCCGTGGCGTACTATGACGACACATGGAGAAAGCAATGGAACCGAAAAGGACATTGACGGATTTGTCGCCACAGTTCCTACTAGCGTTGCTGTGCGTATTTGTTGCGCCCAACTCCAATGCGGGGCAAGTGGAAACGCCCGGCAGATACACATTAGGTTGGGATGTTGGTCCTGCTTGTCGCGCCCTCTCTCCTACGCCACAGAGTGCCTGCTCCCTAGTGGTGAACTGCTATGACCCTCTATATAATCCGCAACCAAGTGCCGTAAATGACGGGCTTTGTCAGGTTCACGTTACGCCGTGTGCAGGACAGCCTGATGGCTCATGCACCCCCCTGGGGCCTCGGACGGACAACTACGCCATCACGAAGGTTTGCGATGATGGCTACACAAATTCATCGGGCAAGTGTGTGGCGACCGGAGCCCCTGTTCCTATTAAGCAGGCGGGCACTCCTCCACCAACCAGTTGTGTTGGCAATCCTGTAAATGCCGCGACGGGTAGCAAGTTCCAAGTTGACACCGACTATGTTGGAACCGGCCTATTTCCGCTGGAGTTGCGGCGGTACTACAACTCCGGAGATCTATCCGAAAGCGCTCGCTGGCGCACGAGTTACGATCGCACCGTCGTATTAAGCTCAAACTCTTTGGTCTCTACGGCTCGTGTCACACGACACGATGGGAAGACTCAGTTCTTCACTTTGACGTCTGGAAACTGGGTGTCTGACTCTGACGTGGTTGTTCGTCTGCGACAGCTCACAAGCGGAGAAAATCCAAATGGCTGGCTCCTTACAATGCCTGACGATTCCGTCGAGACGTACGACGTAGATGGGAAATTAACTTTAATAACCAAGCGGGCAGGCTTGACTCAGACTCTGGATTACACGTCTGGTAGGTTGGTTTCCGTGACAGATTTTTTTGGACGGGCACTTACTTTTACCTATGACTCCTCCAATCGAATCAGCACCATCACAGACCCCGCAGGAGCCGTTTATACCTACACCTACGACAGCAGTAACAATCTTGCGTCGGTTACCTATCCGGAAAGCGTGCCACGCACGTACCTCTATAACGAGGTTGCATACATGCAAGGTGGCAACTACGCCCGCGCGCTTACCGGTATTGTAGATGAGAACGGACAGCGATTCGCTACTTACGAATACCGCAGCTCCGGGAAGATGGCCATCTCACAGCACGCGGGCGGAGCGGACAAAATAACCCTCGACTACGGAACAGGAGTGACCCTAGTAACGAGTGCCTTTAATGAAGACAATAGATACAACTTTACTACGTACCAAGGGGTCAATAAAAACACGAGCATTACGGGTGCGGCATGTCCAGACTCCGGACCATCCGCCGCTACCTATAACTCGAACGGGTTCTTGACTTCAGAAACTGATTGGAACGGCAACGTCACCACGTACGCAAGAGCCGACCTAAACGGTCGACCCGACCTTGAAACGTCTCGAACCGAGGCCTTTGGCAGTGGCGTCGCACGCACCAACATCACCCAGTGGCATTCGACCTTCCGGCTGCCAGCCCTGATCACCGAGCCAGGCCGCACTACCGCATTTACCTACGACGCCAACGGCAATGTACTGACCAAAACGGTGACCGACACGGCATCCAGCAAGAGCCGCACTTGGGGCTACACCTATAACACGATCGGCCAAGTGTTGACGATCGACGGCCCGCGCACCGACGTGAGCGATGTCACGACGTACGCGTATGACAGTGCCACCGGCAACCTGCTCTCGGTGACCAATCCCGCCGTTCATATCACCCAAGTCACTGC
>CAYNFN010000510.1:0-6521 GCA_964396485.1 uncultured Alcaligenaceae bacterium | reverse complement strand
GGGCACCGAGATGGTGATGCCCGGGGACAACGTGGCCATTACCGTGCAGCTCATTCAGCCCATTGCGCTGGAAGAGGGCTTGCGCTTTGCCATTCGCGAGGGCGGCCGCACCGTGGGCGCCGGCGTGGTGTCCAAGGTCATCGAGTGATTAAGTGATTGCGTGATTAAGTGATTGAGTGACCAAGAGCGAACCGCGCAATCGCTAAATCACTATTCACCTAATCACCGGGGTTAAAAGGCCAGTAGCTCAATTGGCAGAGCGTCGGTCTCCAAAACCGAAGGTTGGGGGTTCGAGACCCTCCTGGCCTGCCAAACGCTGCGCGAGTGATGAATGTTAAGTGTTTAGTTTTGAGTTTTCGGCGTTGACTCACCATTCAAAACTCATCATTCAACACTCCAAAGGAAACATGGCAGACAAGATCAAGTTGGCGCTGGCGGTACTGCTGGTCATTGCAGGAATCGCCGGCTTCTATTATTTGGGCGACAGGGCGCTGATTCTGCGGGTTGCCTCGGTGCTCGCGGGATTCGTCGCCGCGGTATTGGTGGCATGGACGACTGAGCCAGGACGGCAATTCTATGTCTATGCCCACGAAGCGGTGGCTGAAACCAGGAAAGTGGTGTGGCCGTCGCGCAAGGAAACGGTGCAGACCACCGGAATGGTGCTCGCCTTCGTGCTGGTGATGGCGATCTTCCTTTGGATCGTGGACGCGGTCCTGGTGTGGGGCGTGAAACTCTTGATGGGGCCGGGGGCGTGATGTCGAAGAAGTGGTATGTGGTTCACGCTTACTCGGGCTTCGAGAAGAGCGTCCAGCGCGCGCTGGCGGAGCGCATCAGCCGGGCCGGCATGGAAGACAAATTCGGCCAGATCCTGGTCCCAGTGGAAGAAGTGGTCGAAATGAAAAGCGGCCAGAAGAACATCAGCGAGCGCAAGTTTTTTCCGGGCTACGTGCTGGTCGAGATGGACATGACCGACGAGACCTGGCACTTGGTGAAGAACACGCCGAAAGTGACGGGTTTCGTCGGCGGCGCGCCCGGGCGCCGTCCGCCGCCGATCAGCGAAAAGGAAGTCCAGGCCATCTTGCATCAGATCCAGGAAGGCGTGGAGAAGCCTAAGCCCAAGGTGCTGTTCGAAGCGGGCGAGGCGGTGCGCGTGAGGGAAGGACCGTTCACCGATTTCCACGGCTCGGTGGAAGAAGTGAATTACGACAAGAACAAGCTGCGGGTTTCGGTTTCCATCTTCGGGCGCGCCACGCCCGTCGAGCTGGATTTCAGCCAGGTCGAGAAGGCCTAAGTGCGCGCTTTGGGATTGAGGATCGAGTCGCAACGCGGTGTCTTTTAACGGGGAGAGCATCAGAACAGGCTGAACAAATCGGATTGAAGGGTTTACGCATTCCTCAATCCTGTTGGCTCAGTCCTGATGTTCGCTAGCACCCACTCTCTAGAGGAGTCTTATCGTGGCAAAGAAAGTCATCGGCTTCGTAAAACTGCAGGTTCCTGCAGGCAAAGCCAATCCGAGCCCGCCGATCGGTCCGGCACTGGGCCAGCGTGGCCTCAACATCATGGAGTTCTGCAAGGCTTTCAATGCCCAGACCCAGGGCGTGGAGCCGGGTCTGCCATTACCAGTGGTGATTACCGCCTACGCGGACAAGAGCTTCACCTTCATCATCAAGACCCCGCCGACCGCGGTGCTGATAAGGAAAGCAGCCAAGGTCGAGAAGGGCAGCGCCAAGCCGAATACCGACAAGGTCGGCAGGCTGACCCGTGCGCAAGTCGAGCAGATTGCCAAGCAGAAGATGCCCGACCTGACCGCGGCGGATCTGGAGGCGGCGATGCGCACCGTGGCCGGCAGCGCGCGCAGCATGGGCGTGGAAGTGGAGGGGTTCTGAAATGGCACATATTTCCAAGCGAACCAAGGAGTTGCGGGCCAAGATCGACCGCAGCAAGGCGTACCCGATCACTGAGGCGATCAAACTGGTGAAAGAAGGCGCCAGCGCCAAATTCAACGAATCCGTGGACGTTGCCATCAATCTCGGCATCGACGCCAAGAAGTCCGATCAGACCGTGCGCGGTTCGATCGTGCTGCCCAAGGGAACCGGCAAGACAGTGCGGGTGGCAGTGTTTGCGCAGGGCGACAAGGCGCAGGCGGCCAAGGATGCCGGAGCCGACATCGTCGGGTTCGAGGACCTCGCCGCCCAGGTCAAGGAAGGCAAGATCGACTTCGACGTGGCAATCGCCACACCCGACGCGATGCGTGTGGTCGGCCAGCTCGGTCAGGTCCTCGGCCCGCGTGGCCTGATGCCGAACCCGAAAGTGGGCACGGTCACGCCGAATGTCGCCGATGCAGTCAAGAACGCCAAGGCCGGCCAGGTCCAGTACCGCGCCGACAAGGCCGGCATAGTCCAGTGCACCATCGGTCGCGCCTCGTTCACCGAGGACGCGCTGAAGGAAAACTTTCTGGCGTTGATGGACGCATTGAACAAATCGAGGCCCTCGGGGACTAAGGGCATCTATCTGAAGAAAGTCTCGGTCGCTAGCACCATGGGGCCGGGCGTGCGGGTGGACCAGGCCAGCCTGGCCGCCCAGTAGCAGCAAGGACTTTGGGACCTGGCCGCCCGCTGATTTTGAGGTGGCCGGGACTGTCAAAGACCGTTGGGGCCCAGAAAGGTGAAGGGTGAAGGGTGAAAAGTGAAGGGTCAAACCAGAACGTTTCTCCTTCTTCCCGAGCCACACGGGCTTAATCGTTCGAGCCGGATAAGGCATTGATTGGGTGTGGAACTCTTCACCCTTCACTCTTCACGGCAAGCGCCCACCGCAGATAGTGCACCCAAGAGACAGGTTTCGAGCGGGCGAGATATCAGCGCCGGCTCCTGGATCGAAGGTCGCTATATATGAAAGGGTGAGGCCGATCACCTCGGGTGAAAAGCCTCTTGTTCAACTTGTAGGAGGGTAGACCTTGGGTCTCAATCTGGACGACAAGAAAGCGGTAGTGGCGGAGGTCAGCGCGAAGGTTGCGCAGGCCCAGACCATCGTGCTCGCCGAATACCGCGGCCTCGAAGTCGGCGACATGACCTCGTTGCGGGCGAAAGCACGCAGCTCGGGCGTGTACCTCCGAGTTCTCAAGAACACCCTGGTGCGCCGAGCCGTCACCGGCACAGCGTTCGAGAGCCTGGCCCAGCACATGGTCGGGCCGCTCGCGTACGGCATATCTGCCGATCCGGTGGCTGCGGCGAAAGTGCTCAACGAATTTGCCAAGGCGAACGAACGGTTCGTCATCAAGGCCGGCGCAATGCCCGGACAGGTCATGACCCCGAAACAGGTCGCGACCCTGGCCACCATGCCGAGCCGCGAGGAACTTCTGGCAAAACTCATGGGGACGATGCAGGCGCCGATCGCCAAGTTGGTTCGGACACTCAACGAAGTGCCCGGCAAATTTGTGCGCACGCTGGCTGCAGTCAGGGATCAAAAACAGGCTGCGTAACAACAGCGACTCAACCGTTTACAAGATTTCAGGAGATACGAAATGGCAATGGCCAAAGCTGAACTTCTCAACGCCATCGGCAACATGAGCGTCCTCGAGCTCTCGCAACTTATCAAGGACATGGAAGATAAATTCGGGGTTTCCGCAGCCGCCGCGGCGGTTGCCGTTGCTGCTCCCGCAACTGGCGGCGGCGCGGCTGCCGCGGCGGAGGAACAGGTCGAGTTTTCCGTGATTCTCGCCGCGACCGGCGACAACAAGGTAAACGTCATTAAAGTCGTGCGAGCGGTTACCGGTCTGGGTCTGAAGGAAGCCAAGGACCTGGTGGACGGCGCGCCCAAGCCGGTCAAGGAAGGCATTCCCAAGAAGGATGCCGAGGAGATCAAGAAGCAACTGGAAGAAGCCGGCGCGAAAGCCGAGATCAAATAAGGCTTCCGCAAGCATGCAGGGAGGCTGGCGGCTGCGGTCGCCAGCCTTTTTGTGCATAAAGGACGACCCAAAAGAGGCTAAAGAAAAACCTCCGCAACGGCGGTTTTTCTTTGTCTTCTGAAGCGACTGCAGAAGACAGGTATGGTCGGATGGGGGGGTTCCCCGCCATCGTCCGCCAGCGGTTGGTAGCGGCCAACCACCACGCCCATCACCAGTCGATGAACGCAGCGCGCGATCCCCGCGCCTGCCGTGAATCGGAGATGTCATGGCTTACTCCTTTACCGAAAAGAAACGCATTCGAAAGAGCTTTGCCAAGCGCGCGAGCGTGTTGCAGGTACCCTTTCTGCTGGCAACGCAGATCGACTCGTACGCGCAGTTTTTGCAGGCCGAATCGGCCGCGGGCAAGCGCAAGAACCAGGGCCTGCAGGCCGCATTCCAGTCGATCTATCCGATCGTCAGCCATTCGGGCAATGCGCGGCTCGACTTCGTCAGCTATCAGCTGGGCACCCCGCCTTTCGACGTCAAGGAGTGCCAGCAGCGCGGCCTGACTTTCGCGGCGCCACTGCGCGCCAAGGTGCGGCTGACCATCATGGACAAGGAAGCCGCCAAGCCCACTGTGAAGGAGGTCAAGGAGCAGGAAGTGTACATGGGCGAAATTCCGCTAATGACCACCACCGGCTCGTTCGTCATCAACGGCACCGAGCGCGTCATCGTGTCGCAACTGCACCGCTCGCCGGGCGTGTTCTTCGAGCACGACCGCGGCAAGACCCACTCCTCGGGCAAGCTGCTGTTTTCGGCGCGCATCATCCCCTATCGCGGTTCGTGGCTGGACTTCGAATTCGATCCGAAGGACTACCTGTACTTCCGCGTCGACCGGCGCCGCAAGATGCCGGTCACCATCCTGCTCAAGGCGATCGGCTACACCCCGGAACAGATTCTTGCCGGCTTCTTCATGATGGATACCTTCCACATTTCGAAGAAGGGCATCCAGTTCGAACTCAAGCCGGACCGCATGCGTGGCGAGATTGCGCGCTTCGACATCGTTACCAAGCAGGGCAAGCTGATCGTCCAGAAGGACAAGCGCGTCACCGTCAAGCACGTGCGCGACATGGAGCAGGCGGGGCTGAGCAGGATCGCAGTATCCGAAGAGTTCCTGCTCGGCCGCACCCTCGGCCACAACCTGGTCAACAAGGAAACCGGCGAGATCATCGCCAACGCCAACGACGAGATCACCGAGAGTCTGTTGAAAAAGATCATCGAGGCGGAGATCGACACCATCCAGACCATTTACATCAACGATCTCGACCAGGGGCCGTACATCTCCCAGACGCTGCGCACCGACGAAACCACCGGTCAGATGGCCGCACAGGTGGCGATCTACCGCATGATGCGCCCCGGGGAGCCGCCGACCGAAGACGCGGTGCGCACGCTGTTCAACGGGCTGTTCTACGCCGAGGAGCGCTACGACCTGTCGGCGGTGGGCCGGATGAAGTTCAACCGCCGCGTCGGCCGCAATGAACTGACCGGCCCGGGCACGCTGTCCAACGAGGACATCATCTCGGTCATCCAGATCCTGATCGATCTGCGCAATGGGCGCGGCGAAATCGACGACATCGACCATCTCGGCAACCGCCGCGTGCGCTCGGTGGGCGAACTCGCCGAGAACCAGTTCCGCGCCGGCCTGGTGCGGGTGGAGCGCGCGGTCAAGGAGCGCCTCTCCCAAGCCGAATCCGAGAACCTGATGCCGCACGATCTGATCAATGCCAAGCCGGTATCGGCGGCGGTGCGTGAATTCTTCGGTTCGTCCCAGTTGTCGCAGTTCATGGACCAGACCAATCCGCTGTCCGAGATCACTCACAAGCGCCGCGTTTCCGCGCTGGGACCCGGAGGCCTTACGCGCGAGCGTGCCGGTTTCGAGGTGCGCGACGTGCACCCGACCCACTACGGACGGGTATGCCCGATCGAAACTCCGGAAGGCCCGAATATCGGCCTGATCAACTCGCTGGCACTGTACGCCCGCACCAACGAGTATGGTTTCCTGGAAACGCCGTACCGCAATGTCGTGAACGGCCGAGTCACCGACGACATCGAGTTTCTGTCGGCGATCGAAGAAGGCAAATACGTCATCGCCCAGGCCAATGCCGCGATCGACAAGAAGGGCAAGCTGCTCGACGAGCTGGTGTCCTGCCGCCATAACAACGAATTCACGATGGCGACTGTCGACCGCGTCGAGTACATGGACGTGGCGCCTTCGCAGATCGTGTCCGTGGCCGCGTCGCTGATCCCGTTCCTGGAGCACGACGATGCCAACCGGGCGCTGATGGGATCGAACATGCAGCGCCAGGCCGTTCCCTGCCTGCGCGCGGAGAAGCCGCTGGTCGGCACCGGCATCGAGCGTACCGTGGCAGTGGACTCCGGCACCGCGGTGCAGGCGTTGCGCGGCGGCGTGGTCGATTATATCGATGCCTCGCGCATCGTGGTGCGGGTCAACGACGAAGAGACCTCGGCCGGCGAAGTTGGCGTGGATATCTACAATCTGGTCAAGTACACCCGTTCCAACCAGAACACCAACATCAACCAGCGTCCGATCGCGAAGGTCGGCGACCACATCGCCCGC
>CAYNFN010000509.1:0-5108 GCA_964396485.1 uncultured Alcaligenaceae bacterium | reverse complement strand
GGTAAATCGGTGACGAGTGACAAGTGACGAGTGACGAGTGACGAGTGACGAGTGACGAGTGACGAGTGACGAGTGACGAGTGACGAGTGACGAGTGACGAGTAGAGTGTCAAAGAGCTGGGATTGTTCCCTAATACGTTGGCCCACGAACTACAACCGGGATCCCGGTATTTTCCCTCGCTTTTTTCGGTCACCCGTCACTTGTCACGCGTCACTCGTCACCGCCCCTAAATAATTTCGAAGTAGCGATCCATCTCCCAGTCGGTGACGGACTTGCGGAACTGGCGTTCTTCCCATTCGCGGGTGGCAGCGAAGTGCTCGACGAACGCATCGCCGAAACACGCGCGCGCGGCTTTCGAGGCTTTCAGCCGTTGCGCCGCATCCCACAACGTGGTCGGCAGCGCACCCTTTGCGGGCGGCTTCTGGTCGTAGGCGTTGCCGCTGATCGCCTTGCCCAATTGCAGCTTGTGCTCGATCCCCCACAAGCCGGAGGCGAGCGCAACCGCAAGACCCAGGTAGGGATTGCAGTCGGCCGCGGCAATCCGGTACTCGACGCGCTGGCTCTTTTCCGAGCCCGGAATCACCCGCAATGCGCAGGTGCGATTCTCCGCGCCCCAGGTCGCGTGCGTCGGCGCCCAGTAACCCGGCACCATGCGGGTGTAGGAGTTGACGGTGCTCGCCACCATTCCCAGGAATTCCGGCATCAGCGCCTGCTGGCCGGCGACGAAATGCTGCATCAGCTTGCTCATGAAAAGCGGGCCCTTGGGATCGTGGAACACCGGCTTGCCTGCCTTGCTCTTGAGCGAAACGTGGATGTGACCGCTCTGGCCCGGCAAGTTCGGATTCCACTTGGCCATGAAGGTCGCCATGCGGCCGCGGCGCTGCGCGTGCACCTTGATGAAGGTCTTGAAAAGCCCGGCCTTGTCCGCGGCGGATAACCCTTCATCGACCGCGATCGCGGCTTCGAGTACGCCGGGGCCGGTTTCCTCGTGCAGGGCCTCGAGGGGGAAGCGCATCTTCTCGCACAGGTCCAGCGTCTCGAGATAATAATCGGAGTGCACGGTGTTGCGAATTACCGAGTAGCCGAAGTAGCCCGGCGCCATCGGCTTGAGATCGCGGTAATGCTTGGCGCGCACCGAGTCCGGCGTTTCGTCGAAGACGAAGTACTCGTACTCGAAGCCGGCATACACCTCGAAGCCCATCTTGCGCGCCTTGTCGAGTACCCGCCTCAGCACGCCGCGCGGACACGGCGCCTTGGCTTCCTCGGTGAACTCGGCGAGGAAGAACAGCATTCCCGGTTCGAAGGGGATATCGCGGCAGGTGTCCGGCAGGATCCGCACCTGCGCGTCCGGATAGCCGGTGTGCCACCCGGTGAATTCGGTGTTGTCGTAAAGCTGGTCGTTCGAGTCCCATCCCAGCACCACGTCGCAGAAGCCGAAACCCTTGTCCAGCGAACTGACGAATTTCTCGCGCGACATGTACTTGCCGCGCAGGATGCCGTCGATGTCGAAGACGCCGACTTTGACATGGGTGAGCTTGCGCTCGTTGACGATTTTCTTCGCGTCGGCGACGGTTTTTACGTCTTCTGGTTTCATCGATGGCTCGGTCGAGGTTGGAGGTGGATGTTAGCGCAACGGATTTCATGCGGCGAACTTATTGAGTTTTACATAACAGCGTGACAGCACTTGTGCGACTGCTGCCCTCACCCACCGCTGCGCGGCGCCCTCTCCCGGAGGGCGAGGGTTTCAGTTGTCCCTCTCCGTCCGGGAGAGGGGTCGGGGTGAGGGAAGTGTCATGCAGTTACGTTATTCTCAATAATGGTTCTGAAATCACCGTATCACCTCGTCCGCCTGCAGCAGTACCGACTGCGGGACCTTGAGGCCGAGCGCCTTCGCTGACTTGAGGTTTATCACGAGTTCGAACTTTGTCGGTTGCTCGATCGGCAGGTCGCCGGGCTTGGCACCCTTCAGGATCTTATCAACGTAACCCGCAGCGCGCCGCGACATATCCGTCACGTCTGGGGCGTAAGACATCAGACCACCAACCTCGACGAACTCCTTGAGGTGGTACGTCGACGGCAGCCGGTGCTTGGCCGCCAGTTCCGCAAGGCGCGTCCGCTGAGCCAGGAACATCGGATGGGGTAGGACGAGGAGCGCTTCCGCTCGCCAGGCAGTCATGCGCGTAAAGGCACTATCCAGCTCGGTGGCTTCCCGGACCTCGATCTCATGAAGCGTAAGCCCAAGAGTGCGACTCGCGCTTTCGATCTCCCGCAGCAGGCGAGCCGAGAACGGGTACGGACCCCAGAGGACGGCGACACGTTTTACCCTCGGTGACACCTCCTTGAGCAGCTCCAGGCGCTTCGCGGTGATTTCGGCGATGAGGCCAGTCAAACCGGTGATGTTCCCGCCCGGTTTCGCGACGCTGGCTACAAGGCCCAGTTCCACCGGCTCATCGGCTAACGCGAAGACGATGGGGATCGTGGTGGTCGCTCGCTGCGCCGCCTGGGTGGCCGCTGTGGTGGCGGTGACGATTACGTCTACGCGAAGTCGGACTAGATCGGCCGCGAGGTCTTGCAGGCGTTCGGGTTTCCCCTCCGCCGACCGGCGTTCAATCGTTATGTTGCGGCCCACGACATAACCGAGTTCTTGAAGCCCATCGCGAAACGCTTCGAAGGGGTACCCGGGACCGGGGGAAAGATAGCCTATGTGGCGCATCGTGCCACCCGGCTGCTGCGCTTCGGCGGCGCTGGCGAGACCGAACGACCCGAGGCAGGCGGCTAACGTTAAGAACGCGGACGCGACAGCGCGAGCTGTCATCGAATCACCTCACTCCTTTCGTGGAGCACCCACTGGGTGGTCGTTGCCCTGAGGCCTTGGCGCAACAGTGGTTGGCCTGCGACACCCCGCAGTCTTGCTTCAATAGAGCGCATCGTAAGGCGTTGTTGGTCGGTTCGCGGGGCCAGCGCCTTGCCGCCGCATTTCCTGTGCCCCAGGGCATGAGCCACTCGACGAGCGCCGCGAGCGGGTAAGCAGGGCACCGGCCCCGGTACGCGCGACCCGACGCCGGCGATCTCAAGGCTGGACATTTCGAACGTGCAAATTAGAACTGTCCCTTCTATAATGCAGATCATGTACCACCGCCTTGCAGCAGAGAAAGTCAGGGGCCTCGCGCGACGTTTCCCCGCTGTGGTCATCCTCGGGGCGCGGCAGGTCGGCAAGACCACGCTCGCGCGCCTTGCCTTCCCCAATCTCCCATACCTCGACTGCGAGGATCCCGCCACCGCGTCGGCAATGCGCGATGACGCCCGCTTCGTGTTGGCCAGCCGGGAGAAGGGCGGGCTCATCGTGGATGAGGCGCAGGCCGTCAGCAGCACGTTCGCCGCGCTCCGGGGCTTAATCGACGACGCTCGCTCACGCATGGGGCGATTCATCGTCCTCGGCTCGGCGCAGCCTGCGCTGGTACGCGGCGCCGCCGAATCGCTTGCGGGACGCGCCGCGGTTCTCGAGCTGCCCGCATTGACCGCCTGCGAGGCCGCCACCGGCGAGCACCCGGCCGACTGGCAGACAGTGTGGCTGAAGGGCGGGTTTCCGGAGGCGTTGCGCGGAGACTTTCGGGGCTGGTGGGAGGCTTACCTGCGTCTGTTCCTCGAGCGTGATCTCCCGCAGTATGACGTGCCCGCCGATCCCGTGTTCGTTCGACGCCTCCTCACCATGCTGGCACACTCTCAGGGCGGGCTGCTCAACGCCTCTCAGCTCGGCGCATCGCTCGGCGTGTCGTACCACACCGTTCAGCGTTATCTGACCGTTCTGGAGCAGACCTTCCTGGTGCGGCCGCTTCGCCCCTACTTCCGCAACGTCGGCAAGCGCTTGGTCAAGGCGCCCAAGATCTACCTGCGCGATACGGGACTGCTGCACCACCTGCTGAACATCTCGACGCACGATCAACTTCTCGCCCACCCGATCCGTGGCGCCAGTTGGGAGACGTTCGTGATCGAGGACGTGCTCAGACGCGAGCAGCTGGCGCACCCCGAGTCGCAGCCCTACTTCTGGCGAACGGCGGCCGGTGTGGAGATCGACCTCCTGATAGAGCGTTCCAATCAGCGGATCGGCGTGGAGGTGAAGACAGCGCGCGGCGATCAGCCTCGCACGGTGCGTGCACTGGGCGAAGCGCTCGTCGACGTCGATGCCTACAGAGGCTGGATCATCGACCAGGCCGCAGGGGTCAATCGGGTATCCGACCGCGTCGCACGGGCAGGGTTCACGGCGGTGCAGACCGGGACGCCGGAGTAGTCGGCGGGTCACCGTATCACCTCGTCCGCCTGCAGCAGGATCGACTGCGGGATCGTGATCCTGAGCGCCTTTGCGGTCTTGAGATTGACCACCAGCTCGAATTTGGTCGGCTGCTCGACCGGGAGATCCGCAGGTTTGGCGCCCTTGAGAATCTTGTCGACATACCCGGCCGATCGGCGGAACAAATCACCGTAGTTCGGCCCATAGGACATCAGCCCACCTGCGTCGGCGTATTGCCTCAGCCAGTAGATGGCTGGTAGCCGGGCCTTTGACGTCAGCTTGAGAAGCGTCGTTCGATGAGTAAAGAAGAGGGGGGCGTCGACCACGTACAGCGCCTGGGCGTGCGCTCGGCTGACAGCCAAGAAGGCTGAATTGATCTCCTCGGGCGTTCGTACGCGCACGAAACTCAGTTCAATCGACAGCGAGGGCGCCGCCGCCTTGAGCTCCCCGATCACCTTTGGGTGGAATGGCGTGTCTGGATTCCACAGGACTGCGACCCGGGCGACTCGGGGAATAGCTTCCTTGAGCAGTTGAAGTCGCTTGGCGCTGAGCTCGGTCGCCATGACCGAGAGCCCGGTGATGTTGCCGCCAGGATGCGCAAGGCTCGCGACCAGGCCGGATCCGACCGGATCGGCGACGAGGGCCATGACGATGGGGATGGTGGACGTGGCGCGCTTGGCCGTCTGGGTTGCGAGCGTAGTGTCCGCGACGATCACATCGACCTTGCTCTGGACCAAGTCGGCGGCCAACACCGGAACCCGAGCGTAATCGCCGTCGGCGGATCGCCACTCGATCACCACATCGCGTCCCTCAGCGTAGC
>CAYNFN010000508.1:0-2548 GCA_964396485.1 uncultured Alcaligenaceae bacterium | reverse complement strand
CAGCTTGAATTCCACGATCGCCGATCCGCCCGCCGGTACGGTGGTGGTCTGCACGTTCTCCTGATACCGGGACCCGCCTTCCGAGTAGACCCTGTCGAAGATTTCGCCGATCACGTGAAAATTCGACGACAGATTCGGTCCACCGTTACCGACGTATAGGCGCACGCGTTCGCCGACCTTTGCCATCAGCGCTTTGTCGCCGACCAGCGCGCCCTCGGAACCGTTGAACACGACGTAGGACGCGTTTTCGTCGATCGCCTTCTGCATGTCGAAGGGCTGCAAGCCCTTCGCCCGATACTTGCCCACGGTGTAAAAGTCGCCCTGCACGACCTGGAACTCGCGGTCCACCGGAGGAAGACCTTCGGGCGGCTCGACCAGGATCAGGCCGTACATGCCGTTCGCGACGTGCATGCCGACCGGCGCCGTGGCGCAGTGATAGACATAGAGGCCCTGGTTCAGCGCCTTGAACGTAAATTGCGAAGCGTGACCCGGCGCGGTGAAACTCGAGGCGGCGCCGCCGCCGGGACCGGTCACCGCATGCATGTCGATGTTGTGCGGCATCTTCGAGTCGGGATGATTCTTGAGGTGGAATTCCACGGTGTCGCCCTGGCGCACGCGGATGAAGGAACCGGGAACCGTGCCGCCGAAGGTCCAGAATGTGTAGGTGACGCCTTCGGTCATCGGTTTTTCGATTTCGCGTACTTCGAGATCGACGATCACCTTGGCCGGCTGTCTTCGCTGCACCGGCGGCGGCACTTCGGGCGGGCTGGTCAATACCGCTTTGATAGACTCGCCCTGGGGAGGGCCCAGATCGCCGGCGGCTGAACCGCCGGTGTCCTTGCTTTCGCCACAGGCCGTGATTATTGCGGTCAATCCGATTGCTGCGTAGCAGACGAGATGTTTCACTTGGCGATCTCCCATGGTTCCACTGTCAGTTGGCGAAGGAGGAATGTGGCGGCCGATACAGAGCGGCCCACGAAGTCACCACCGCTTCCTTCACCGCGACTTCCTTGTTGGAAAGACTAGGTCCGCCGATACCAGTCGCGTTTGACTCAGGTCAAACTTCGGCGCCGAGGCGTGAGCGTTTTTGCTGGCGAGTTGTGCGGTGGGTGGCCGTACAACAGGGACGGGGTCGCTGAGCCGGAGTGCATTTTTTCGAGGCCGGTCCGCCATGCATTGTCGTTGTCCATGCCGGCACCTTAGGCGGGTGCGCCGCACACGGATTGACTTGAGTCAAATGTTTCCAGACCGGCACGCGTACTCTCGATGCGAGATCAACAACGGAGGATTTCCGCTATGGCCGCAGAGGCCGATATCGAAGGCGCCGACCTGGAAGCTGCGGCGTCGTCGCTGGTGCAGTAGAACCCCCGCAACTTGGAAAACTATTTTCTTGCGCGCGCGTTGCACGTGGCAGCGGTCGTGCTGTGGATCGGAGGGGTGGCCTTCGTCACCGCGGTGCTGCTGCCTGCGGTCCGGCAGTTTCGCGAACCTGCCGAGCAGGTGGCGTTCTTCGAGAAGGTGGAAGCCTCCTTTGGCCGGCAGGCGAGGGTGACGACGCTGGTTACCGGCTTGAGCGGAATTTACCTGGTGCACAGTCTCGGCGCATGGAACCGATTCGCCGATGCGCATTACTGGTGGATGCACGCGATGGTCGTGGTGTGGGGCGTGTTCACGCTCATGCTGTTCGTTCTCGAACCCCTGTGGCTGCATCGCTGGTTTCAGGCGCGCGCGCAGCGGGACCCGGAAGGCACGTTTTCAATCATTGCCCTGATGCATTGGGTGTTGCTGGCGGTGAGCGTGATCACGATAGCGGGCGCTGCCGCAGGCAGCCACGGCTGGAGCTTCGGCCGGTGAGCTATTCGTTGCTGAAGTACACCCATGTGGTCGCGGTGATCGCGAGTTTCGCGTTGTTTTTCCTGCGCGGCCTGTGGATGATGGCGGCTCCCGAGAAACTCGCTGCACGCTGGGTGCGGGTGGTGCCGCATGTCATCGACACGATCCTGCTCGTCAGCGCGATTGCCCTGGCCGCGATGACGGCCCAATACCCGTTTGTGCAGCCGTGGCTGACCGCCAAGATTCTCGCGCTGCTGGTCTATATCGTTCTCGGCACCGTGGCCATCCGCCGCGGACGCACGCGGCGCGTGAGGATCGTCGCCTGGATTCTGGCGCTGAGTGTTTTCGGCTACATGGTTGCTGTCGCCCGTTCTCGCGTTCCGTTTCCGTGGGGCATCTGACGGTCGGACATCATTTTGACGGCCCTCTGGGGCAAGATCACAGTAAGATATCGCTCCGATTCAAAGGCCGCAGTCAAATCAAAGGCCGCAGTCAAAGTCGCCACCGCGGTACCCGCTCCCCGATGAGATGCTCGGGTTAGTGCAAAGGAGGTAAGGCCCATGGAGGGAAACCGTATTCCCGCACGGCGGCGGCTTCTTCGCCTGCTCGCCGGGGGCATCGCGGGTGCCGTTTTGCCGGGCGAGGCTGCTACGCCCGAAACGCGGGGTAGATCCTCACCGCAGACCAGCGCTCCCAGACTCGCCGTCGCCTCTCG
>CAYNFN010000507.1:0-1605 GCA_964396485.1 uncultured Alcaligenaceae bacterium | reverse complement strand
ATCGAGTCTGAACAGCAAAGCGCCCGCTTCCACCGGCTGGTTGTCGCGCGCAGCCACTTCGACGACCCTCCCGCTGACGGCTGCGCTGATGGCCACGATGTTCGCCTTGACGTATGCGTTATCGGTCTCGACCAGCCGGCCGCCGGTGCCATAGACGTACAGGCCTGTCGTCACCGCGATCAGCGGCACGACCACCAGCAACAGCACGCGGACCGCGCGATGTACGACGATCACCGCCTTGTTGGCTGCCTCGGACATGTCAGCGTTTGCGTTTCTTGGTGCCGTTGCCGTTGGCGCCGTTGTCCTGTCTGGACAAATTACCCTTGATGGCGAGCAACGCGTCCACGAACTGGTCCTGCCGGGCGGACGACAGACCGGACAGCGCGTCGCGCCGGACTTCCGCCGCGGCCGCGCGCATGGTCTTGATCGCGGGCTCCACTTCGTCGGTCAGGAACACGCGCTTGGCACGCCGGTCGCCGGCATGGCCTTCGCGGCGAATCCAGCCTTTCTGCTCCATGCGGTCGAGCAGTCGTCCCAGCGTCGCCTTCTTCACTTCGAGGATGTCGGCCAGCTCGGACTGGGTCACGCCGTCGTTGCGGAACAGATGGTTGAGCACCCACCATTGCGAGCGTGTCAGGCCAAGCGACTTCACGCGCCGGTCGAAGGTGGTGCGCAACAGGCGGGCGACATCGTTCAGGATGAAGCCGAAATTGCGGGACAGGTCTTCGCGGAACATGGGTGCAGATTCTACCCCATTGTGGTCGCCTAGCTTACTATATGCCGGGTTATCATCGGAACTAGGCCGGATACGGGGTTTACGCCGGCCGGCTGCTAGAATCGGCGTCACGTCAGGGAGGAAGGACCACAAGATGAAAATAACCGCCGTCGAGACCATCGGTCTCGAGGAATTTCCCAACATTCTCTGGGTGCACATCCACACCGACGAAGGCATCGTCGGACTGGGCGAGACCTTCTACGCGGTCGCCCCGGTGGCCGAGCACATCCACCAGACCTGCGCCCCCTATCTGCTGGGGAAGAACCCGCTCGAGATCGACAGGCACAGCCGCCAGTTCCTCAATACCTATCTCGGTTTCAACAGCGTCGGCGTGGAGATGCGCGCGGCTTCCGCGGTCGACATCGCGCTTTGGGACCTGTTCGGCCAGTTTACCGGCCAGCCGATCTACCAGCTCCTCGGCGGCGCTTCGCGCGACAAGGTGCGCGTCTACAACACCTGCGCCGGCTACCAGTACGTGCGCGCCAAGCCCACCCAGGGCACCGAAAATTTCGGCCTGCCGGCGAAGGCCGACAAGAAGAACCGCCCTTACGAAGACTTGATGGCATTCAAGACCGACGCCGGCGAACTGGCCAGGTCGCTGCTGGACATGGGCATCACCGGCATGAAGATATGGCCGTTCGACGAGGCAGCCGAAGCCTCGAACGGCACCTACATCTCGAATGCCGACCTGAAGAAGGCCATGCGGCCGTTCGAGCAAATCCGCCAAGCCGTCGGCGACAAGATGGACATCCACGTCGAGTTCCATTCGATGTGGCAACTTCCGGCTGCGATCCGCATCGCCGAAACGCTCGAGCAGTTCGATCCGTTCT
>CAYNFN010000506.1:0-2795 GCA_964396485.1 uncultured Alcaligenaceae bacterium | reverse complement strand
TCGAACATCGCCGCAATCTGCGCCGGCAGGCTGGCGTCCTCGGCCAGCGTCACCAGCAGGCGGCGCGTCTGCCTCGACAGCGGGTTCTTCGAGTAATCGAGCAGCAATCCGCAGGCTGCAACCGAAAACTCCTGCGCGCGCGCGGGATCCTGAGCGAACAGATCGGCAATGCGTGCCTCACGCATTTCGAGGGCATGGGCCTCGAGTGCTTTCCAAGCGGGACGTTCGTGCAGGCGGGGCATTTTAGGAGCCGTGACGCGTGACGCGTGAGACGTGACGCGCGAGGGCGCAAAGCATTGGCATACCAGGATTCTATAGGACGGCCGGGAAATGCCGAACCGGCAAAAAAAAGGCCTCGGGATGGCTCCCGAGACCCTTCAAGGGAATCTGGTGCGGCTTAAGCGGTTTTTTTCCTGGTCGCGACGGTGTTGGTCGCGGCGGTCATCGTGGCTTCGGTCGCTTCGGCGACTTGCCTGGTCGCCTTGGAGAAGGCATCGTAAGCCTGGTTCGCGGCAGCCATCGCGGACTTCACAGCGGCCACGGCAACATCGGAGCCGGCCGGCGCGCTCTTGACGACCTTATCCAGCACCGTCACGAAGTTCTTGTTGGTTTCTGCAATGCGCTCTTCGAAGAACTTGGTCAATTCGGCCTGGGTTTCAGCGATCACGGAGTATACGCTGCGGCCGTAAGTGGCGACCTTGTCGGCGACCGGTTGCGTGATCGAGGTCTGGACTTCGGTCAGTTCCTGCACATCTTTGACGCCGGTGAGCGCTTTGGCGTTCTTGACTGCATCGGCGAAGACGTTCTTGGCGGTCCGCAGTTGCAGCTCGATCAGCTTCTCCGCACCGGCCGCGGTGATCCCGGCAAATGCGATTACGGTTTCAAGATTTTCCTTATTCGTGGCGACTAGCTGTTCGGGTACGTTGTACATGGACTCTCCTGTGAAATAGGGTGGACGATTCAGGATGCTTGCTGCCGAAGTTTCGCGACGCCGTTTAGGGTTTTGTTGCATCGCAAAAACTCGACCATTCTAGTGATCCTGAATTGGAAGTCAACATAAGCTCGCGGTTTTTCTTTCCAAGCCCTGCAGTGTGTCATAAATGTTTGAAATTACAATTACTTAAAGAACTCAATAGGATCACGAGGAGCCCCTATGGACGCAGTATTCAGGGCATTGGCAAGGTCCGTGGGCTCTCTTGTGCACCCCGTCATTCTGCTGATTCTGCTGGTTCCGATGGTGGTCGCGGTGGCGGTCTGGCTGGGGGCGGCATGGGCGTACTGGGATACCTGGACCTCGGCCATCCAGTCTCTGGTGGTGGACCACACGGCGTATTCCTGGACCGCCCGCTGGAACCTCACCGAGGCGACGGGCGTACTCGCCGTGCTCGTGATCGTGATCCTGCTAACGCCCGCGATCATCATCACCGCGCTTTTGATCGCCGCGTTATTAGCCATGCCGGTGCTGGTCAGTCACGTTGCCCGGCGCGACTATCCGCGACTGGAGCGGCGCCGTGGCGGCACCGTTCTCGGCAGCGCCTGGAACGCCTTTGTGGCAATCGGCCTGTTCCTGGTGCTGTGGCTGGTCACGATCCCGCTGTGGCTGCTGGGCCCGATCGCGGCGGTGTTGCCGCTGTTGTTGTCCGCGTACCTGAACCAGCGGCTGTTCCGCTACGACGCGCTGTCGGAACACGCCAGTCGCGAGGAGATGCAACGAATCTTCGCGGAGGTCAGGGGAAAGCTGTTCCTGCTTGGCCTGATAACCGGCGTGCTCTACTTCATCCCGCCCTTCAGCCTGATCGGTCCGGTGTTCGCGGCGCTGGCGTTCGTCCACTTGTGTCTGGAAGAACTGGCGCGGCTGCGGGCGGGAGAAAAGATTGCTCCAGGCGAGAGGCTGAAGTAATCAGGCACGAGGGCCGAGGGCTGAGTAAGGTCCAAGGCTTATCTACTCGAACCTCGTACCTGCTGCGATGGCTGCTGTGAACACGGCTACCTGGCGGCGTGTCAAGCGCTTTTTGCGTTTGCAATACTTCAGTCTTCGGCGCGTGTGAAACGAATGATCTGCCGCCTTACTTTCTTGGTGGGGCGGCCCTTGAGGTATACGGGACTGGAGTGCCGCTCCGCCTTGATCAGCGCTGCTTTTTCCTCCCTTGCCTTGCGGCTCTCTTCTGACTCGCGGTAGAGCTTCGCCGCTTGCGCCGCCGGGCCGCGACGCTCGCTCAGCGCGAGCACCGTGATCGCCCACGCGAAGGGCCCGTTGCGCACGATCAGCGCGTCGCCGGCCCTGAGTAGCTTCGCCGGCTTGACCCGTTCGCCGTTGACCTGCACCTTTCCGCCCTCGACCGCAGTCGCTGCCAGCGCGCGGGTCTTGTAAAAGCGGGCCGCCCACAGCCATTTGTCGATGCGGACGCGGGTAGCTTCGGATTCGCTCATGGGTAAATCAGGCAGTCGTCATGCCTTGGGCTGTCAGTGGTTCGTTAATGCCGTGAATGTCGTGAATGCGTGAATGTCGCAAGATCACCTACGGCTTTTACGAATCACGATACTCACGGTATTAGCTCCGGCGTAACGTTGGCTTCGCAAACGTTAGCCTTCACTGCAACAAGCACGCAAAGCGGGCGTGTTGTCACGGCATTCACGATATTCACGGTATTCACGGCCTTTCTCAGTGTTTGGTCGGCTGGGCGCGAGTAATCACTTCGGCCGCGAACACCTGCTTGGCATCCACGGCGTCGAAGGTGTAGTGCCGGCCGCAGAATTCGCAATCCACTTCGACGGCGTTGCGTTCCGCGATGATG
>CAYNFN010000505.1:0-17670 GCA_964396485.1 uncultured Alcaligenaceae bacterium | reverse complement strand
GATACAGCACCGTCTCGCAGACCTCGCATTTGCTCCACAGCCCTTCCGGCACGCCCTTCTTGATGGCGCCGGCGCTGCGCTTGATCTTCGGCGGAAGCAGCTTCTGTAACCAGCTCATCCACGCCCCCCCGCGACTTGACGAACCCGCAAGTGCGAGCGCGATTCAATTGCGCGTGCCGAAAACAGATTCACGCACCGTCCATGGCGCGACGGATGCCGCCAAGCAGCGTCGAAAGATTGTCGAGCACCTGGTCGGGGCCCGAGGATTCGATCTCCTGCACAAGACGGCTGCCGATCACCACCGCGTCGGAAATCGCGGCGATCGCCCTGGCGGTCTGCGCGTCGCGGATACCGAAGCCCACGCCGATGGGAAGCCGGATGTGCGAGCGGATCTGCGGGAGCCTGGCCGTGACCTGCTGCAGATCCAGGTGCGCGGCGCCGGTCACGCCCTTGAGCGACACATAGTATATGTATCCTGTCGCCATGCGCCCGACCTGCTCCATGCGGCTGTCTTCCGATGTCGGCGCCAGCAGGAAAATGGAATCGATGCCGCGCGCCTTCAGCAGATCCACCAGCTGCCTGCTTTCCTCGGGCGGATAATCGACCACCAGCACCCCGTCCACCCCTGCCGCCCGCGCGGCGTCTGCGAACGCGGCATAACCCATCGCCTCGATCGGATTGGCATAACCCATCAGCACGACCGGGCTTGTCCGATTGGTGGTGCGGAATTCGCCCACCATGCCGAGCACATGTTTCAGTCCCACGCCGTGCTTGAGCGCGCGCTCGCTGGAGCGCTGGATGGTCGGTCCGTCGGCCATCGGATCGGAAAAGGGCACGCCCAATTCGATGATGTCCGCGCCGGCGCCAACCAGCGCGTGCATGATCGGCACGGTCATCGCCGGATCGGGGTCCCCGGCAGTGACGAAGGGAATCAGCGCCTTCTTGCCCTGGCCCTGCAGTTTCCTGAACGTGTCTGGAATGCGCGACATGCTCTATGGGTGAGGAGTGAGGAGTGAGGGGTGACGGGTGAAGGGCGTCAGGTTAAGACGCGAGACGAAGCAAGTGCTTCCGCAGCGGATTCGTTTCAACACCTCACTCCTCACGCCTCACCCCTCAGGCTTCTCAGAGTTTCAGACCCGACCGCTCGGCGACGGTATTCATGTCCTTGTCGCCGCGGCCGGAAAGATTCACCAGCAACACCTGTTCCTTGGCCAGCGTGGGCGCAAGCTTCATCGCGTAAGCCACCGCGTGCGCTGACTCAAGCGCCGGCATGATGCCCTCCATCCGGGTCAGCGTGTGAAAAGCGTTGAGCGCCTCGTCATCGGTGATCGAGACGTACTCGGCGCGCCCGCTGTCCTTGAGCCAGGCGTGCTCCGGGCCCACGCCCGGATAGTCGAGACCGGCGGAAATCGAATGGGTTTCGATGATCTGGCCGTTCTCGTCCTGGATCAGATAGGTGCGATTGCCGTGCAGCACGCCGGGTTTGCCGGTGCACAGCGTTGCCGCGTGCTTGCCGGATGCGAGGCCCAGCCCGCCGGCTTCGACGCCGATCAGTCGCACCGACTTGTCCTCGATGTAAGGATAGAACGCGCCCATGGCGTTCGAGCCGCCGCCGACACAGGCGAGGATGGCGTCCGGCTGGCGGCCGATCGCTTCCGGCATCTGGGTGCGCAGCTCGCGGCCGACGACCGCATTGAAATCGCGCACCATCATCGGATAGGGGTGCGGCCCGGCGACCGTGCCGATGATGTAGAAAGTGCTCTCGACGTTGGTGACCCAGTCACGCATCGCTTCGTTGAGCGCATCCTTCAGCGTTTTCGAGCCGCTTTCCACCGGCACCACGGTGGCGCCCAGCAGCTTCATCCGGAACACGTTCATCAACTGGCGCTTGATGTCTTCCGACCCCATGTACACCACGCATTCCATGCCGTACCGGGCCGCTACGGTGGCGGCGGCCACGCCGTGCTGACCGGCGCCGGTTTCGGCGATCACCCGCTTCTTGCCCATGTGCCTGGCGAGCAGCGCCTGGCCGACGGTGTTGTTGATCTTGTGCGCGCCGGTGTGGTTCAGGTCTTCGCGCTTGAGCCAGATCTGCGCGCCGCCCGCATGCTGCGACAGGCGCCTGGCGTGATACACCGGGCTGGGACGGCCGACGTAGTGCTTGAGCTCGGACTCGAATTCGGCGACAAACCCGGCGTCGACGCGCATGCGTTCATACTGCGTGCGCAATTCGTCGAGGGCGTGCATCAGCGTCTCGGCGACGAATACGCCGCCGTACGGTCCGAAGTGACCCTTGGCGTCGGGAAGGTCGTAAGTCTTCAGGGCCTCATACATCTGCATCTCTCACTCCACGGATGAAGGCGGCAATCTTGGCCGCGTCCTTTATTCCTTTTTCGGTCTCGACGCCGCTGCTCACATCGACCGCCCACGGACGCACTCGGCGCACGGCGTCGCCAACGTTGTCGGGATCGAGCCCGCCGGCAAGGATCAGCGGCAGGGGAAGCTTGGCCGGGATCAGCGACCAGTCGAATGTGGATCCGCTGCCGCCACGGCTGCCCTCCACGAATGCGTCGAGCAGAAGGCCTTTGGCGGCGCGATGGCGGCCGGCGTATTGTAGCAAATCCACTCCCGGCCGGACCCTCGCCACCTTGATGTAGGGCACGCCGAATCGCACGCAAAAATCGGGGGTCTCGTCGCCGTGAAACTGCAGCAGCTGCGGCCCGACTTCGTCGAGCACGCGCTCGACTTCCGCCGGCTGCGGATCGACGAACAACGCCACCGGCGTGACGAACGCCGGCAACGCCTCGACGACCTTGCGCGCGAGGGCGTTTGACACCCTGCGCGGACTTCCGGCGGCGAAGATCAGACCGATCGCATGCGCGCCGGCGTGCGCGGCGGCAAGCGCATCTTCGACACGGGTAATGCCGCAGATCTTGACCGCTGTGGCCATCCCGATTCAGAACTCCTGAAAATTATTCTGCCGCGAGCAGTGTTTCTTCGAGACTGGCAACGTCCGGATGCGAGGGCAGCGCCCAGGACGCATCGTATTCTACCGCCGCAAGGTAAAGTCCCGACGCTGCAAATGTGGGTGCGGCACGATTGCGATCGCGGTTTTCCAGCACTTCACCGATCCAGGCGGCGGGCTGTTTGCCGCCGCCGACATGGACCAGCGAGCCGACGATGTTGCGCACCATGTGCTGCAGGAAGGCATCGGCGGCAAACTCGAAGCGAATCAGGTCGCCGCGGCGGCAGATCTCAATTTGGCGCAGCTTCTTGACCGGCGTCTTCGCCTGGCACTCGGCAGCGCGGAAGGCGCTGAAATCATGGCTGCCGATCAGGCATTGCGCGGCCTGCTGCATCGCCCGTTCATCCAGATTCCGGTGGAACCAGCCTACGCGCCCCCGTAGCAGCCCCGGGCGCTGTGCCCGGTTAAGCAGCCAGTAAATGTAGCGCCTGCCGGTGGCGGAAAAGCGTGCGTGGAAATCCGGGCTCACTGCGCGCGCCCAGTTGACCGCGATGGCATCGGGAAGCAGCGCGTTGCCGCCCCGGATCCATGCGCTCGGCGGACGCTCGACATCAACGTCGAAGTGCACCACCTGTGCGAGCGCGTGCACTCCGGCGTCGGTGCGCCCGGCGCACACCGTTTCGATGCGCTTGCCCGCCACCTCCGACAGCGCGCGCTCGAGCGCATCCTGCACCGCGCAGCTGTCCGGCTGGGTCTGCCAGCCGCAGAATGCTGCGCCGTCGTATTCGAGTCCGAGAGCAATTCTCAAAGCGCAGGTTCCGAAGCGGTTGCCGGGCGCAGCAAAAACGCTGCGGCTCAATCGACGGTGGAATTGTGCAGCAAGACGCCGCGACGGGAAACCGCCGCGGCGAACCGGGTGAAGTCAGGAATCCAGGTTTGCGAGCACCGTCTGTGCGGCAGCTTTCTGTTGTGCGTCGCCTTCCTGAAGCACTTCCTTGAGGATCTCGCGTGCACCGTCCTTGTCGCCCATTTCCTGGTACGCCTTGGCAAGATCGAACTTGGTCTGCACGTCATACCAATGATCATCCTTGCCCGTGGCTGATACCTGGGGAGAGGTTCCGGCGCCCAGATCAAGGTTGATACCGGATAAATCGAGTTCCTGTGCGGCTCTGGAACCGGCCTTGGGTTCGCCCGGCGTTTCTAGCGATATCCCGCTCATATCGAAATCCAGTCCGCCGGCAGCGGGTTTGGGTTCCTTGGCCGCGGGCTCCGAGGCAGAAGGGGCGGCAAGGGCGTTGAGGTCGAATTCGAAATCGATGATGTTGTCGTCCTGCTTTTTCGGCGCCTCGGATTCCTCGGCCGCGGATCCTGCCGGCGGCAGATCGACGCTGAAATCCACCGTCGACGCCGCACCGGGTCGCATAACGGTGGTGTCCTCATGAGACCCGTACACCGAGGGGTCGATAACGTGGCTCCTGTCCAACTGCCTGCCGTCGTCGCCGAGATCGATGTCGGTCGCCGTGGTCGCGTTCTGGTCTCCGAAGCCGATGTTGAAATCGACATTGTCGGCGGCACCGGAGGCCGCCATTGTTGCTCCAGAGGCTACTTCGCCACCGCTGGGCCGGCCGGCCGCGTACCGCGGGTTGTCCGGATCGATCCGGTATCCCAGCCTGACGGCCTGATCCCACAAATTTCCGCCGCCGCCGGTACCCTGCTGCAGTTCGCGCGCCATTTGCTCGAACGCCTTGGTGTCCTTGCGATTGGCAAAAATCTGCAGCAGCTTGACGTGGATCTCGTAGCGCCTTGGAGTAGCCGCGAGCGCCTCCTTCAACAGATCTTCGGCCTGGGCATCGCGTCCGTAGGCAAGGAAAATCTCCGCCTCCGCGACCGGATCGACTTCCTCCGCGATGTCGTTGGCGGCGCGTGCGTTGGCCGCGCGCAGGTCGGTGTCGGTGCTGCTGAAAGCGCGCGACGAGGACGCAGCGCCGACTACCGACGCAGGGCCAGCTTCTTCAGCTTCGGCTTTCGATTCTCGACGGCGTTTGACGGCACGCACGGCGAGCACGCCGATCAGCACCAGCACGCCCAGTCCGGCGCCGAGATAAGCGGGTCGCTCCAACGCCCGATCCATCAGGCTGGGCGCGGGTGCCGGCGGCGGCGCCGGTTTGGGCGCGCGCTTGGGTGGCGGGGCAGGTTGGGAGGGCGGCGCCGTCTCGGTTTTCGGTCCCGGCACCACTGAATCGGCCGGTGTCTGCGCCGGGGCCGGTTTGGCCTCGGGTGCCGGTGCAGTCGCGTCGGGCGCAGTCGCCTGCGGTTCCGGCTTTGCGTCCAGCTTCGGCGCAGATTGGGCCGGGACCGGCTGTGCCGGGGTGACCGCAGCCTCCGGCGCGGCCGGTTTCTGCAGGTCGGCCATACCCTTGTTCTTGATCTCCAGCAACGCCTGCAGGTCCTTGATGGTCTTTTCGAGCTTGCTTACGCGTTCGTTGGCATCCTTGACTGACTTGTCGCGCGCCACCAATTCCTCTTCCAGCGCACGCACGCGGGCCTGGCGCTGGCCCGCCTTTGCGTCCCCGGCTGGGGCACCGGCCGCAGCCGCGGCGGCGGGTTCGCTCTGGGAGAGCTTCAGCACTTCCTTCGGCTGTTGGTCCGCCGCGGCGGCCTGATCCTCAACCTTCGCTGTAATTTTTCCGGCGGCCTCCTGCTGGGCCGGCTCTTCAGCCGGCTTCGCCTCGCCCGCCTTGACCGCGAGTTGCTCGCGGTATGCATTCCAGTTGCGCGCCTGCACCAGCACTTGCTTGCGCGCGTCGGCGTGCGCGACACTGCCGAACTGATCCGGGGATGGCAGCTTGATGATCTTTCCGGCCTTCAGCCGGTTCATGTTCTTGCCGGCGAAGGCATCCGGATTGCCCCGGAACAGCAGCGCCAGCATTTGCTCCAGGCTCACGTCTGCAGGTTTGGTGGCAAGCGCGATCTTGAACAGCGTGTCGCCGCGCTTCACCGGACCAAAACTTTCGGCGGTCGCAGCCCTCGTTGCAGTGCTTGTTGCAATGCTGCCACGCGAGGTGCTGTTGATATTCGATTCGGTGAGGAAGGTCGCCATCGGACCACCAATGGTTTCCACCGGCACAGACGGGGTGGGTTCGGCAGCGGCGGGCGCCGGTGCCGGCGGTTCGGCAATCGGCTCGGGCTGCGGCTCCGGCTTGGGCGGGGAAGCGCGTACTTCGGCTTCGGCGGCCTTCTGTCTGGCGCGTTCGGCGATCAGCGATGGGGGATCGAGCAGAGCGGTGAACTCGCGGCTGATCCTCCCGGAAGACCAGGACAATTCCACCAGCAAATCGAGGAAGGGCTCGTTGACCGGCTGAGTCGATGTGAGCCGTACGTAGGACTCAGCGTTCGCGCGCTTTTCGATGCTGACCTTGACGTTGTCGAGCGCGGTTGAGTAAACCAACCCGGCACGACCGAACGCCTCCTGACTGGCGAGACGCGCAGCGAGCGAACCGATTTCTTTTTTCGCGGCGAATAGCTCGATCTCCGCATTGAGCGGTTCACCGAGTGCCGATGTGACGTTGAGCTTGCCTAGACCGGCTGCGTGCGCTACTGCAGAAACAGCGAGCAACGACGCGGCGAGGATCCATGCGCGAAGAGACGTTATGCCCAAGGCGCCCACCCTGATCGTTTTTGTATACAAGGGTAATTAAAATAACATCATGGATTTAGAGATGCAAGCTCAACTTTCCTCTTACATTCTCCGGTAACCCAAGACTTTTTCAATCAATTTTGCGGTGTTCCCCGTGGAAAGTCGAGGCACACCGTTACTGTTCCAGCAGGATTCGCAGCATGCGACGCAGCGGTTCCGCCGCGCCCCACAGCAACTGGTCGCCCACGGTAAATGCAGCGAGGTACTCGCCGCCCATCGGCAGTTTGCGCAAGCGCCCGATCGGCACCGTGAGCGTGCCGGTGACCGCCGCCGGCGTCAACTCCCGAATCGAGGCGTCACGCTCATTGGGCACCACCTTCACCCACTGATTGGCTGATGCCAGCAGGTCTTCGATTTCGTCGAGCGGCAGGTTCTTCGTCAGCTTGATGGTGAGCGCCTGGCTGTGGCAGCGCATGGCGCCGATGCGCACGCATACGCCGTCGATCGGAACCGGGTTCGAATCGCGTCCGAGGATCTTGTTGCCTTCCGCCTGGGCCTTCCATTCTTCGCGACTCTGACCGTTGCCAAGGTCATTGTCGATCCAAGGTATCAGGCTGCCTGCCAACGACAGCCCGAAGTGCTCGCTCGGTAATCCGCGGCTGCGCAGCGCGTCGCTCACCTTGCGGTCGATTGCCAGAATCGAGGACGCCGGATCTTCGAGTAACGACTTTGCGGCGCCATGGATGTAGCCCATCTGCGACACCAGTTCGCGCATGTTCTGGGCGCCGGCGCCGGACGCGGCCTGATAGGTCATTGCCGTCATCCACTCCACCACCCCGGCCTTGAACAGCCCGTGCATGCCCATCAACATCAGGCTGACGGTGCAGTTGCTGCCGATGTAATTCCGGACACCCTGCGCAAGCGCCTTTCTGATCACGTCGAGATTGACCGGATCGAGGATGATCACGGCATCCTCGCGCATGCGCAGCGCCGAGGCGGCATCGATCCAGTAGCCGTTCCATCCGTCGGCGCGCAATTTCGGATAAATCTCGTTGGTGTAATCGCCGCCCTGGCAGGAAACGATAACCTGCATTGACTTCAGTTCCTTCAGGTCGGCGGCGTTCCTGAGCGGCGGCACCTCCTTGCCGACATCCGGGCCATTGGCACCAGGTTGCGAGGTGGTAAAGAAAACCGGATCGATGTGATCGAAGTCGCGCTCCTCGCGCATGCGCTGCATCAGCACCGAACCGACCATGCCGCGCCAGCCGACCAGCCCCACTCGCCTGATCGCGGCACTCGTTGCGGTGCGGCGCGCGGAAACCACCGCCGCTTCACTTGCATTCATTGCCCATCCCTCCTGTCATGCCTGCAACGCCGCCACGACGGCATCGCCCATTTCTTCGGTCCCGACCTTCCTGGTCCCGGTTTCGTGGATATCGGCAGTCCGATAACCCTGCTTGAGCACGCGCCTGACCGCGGCCTCGATGCGTGCGGCGAGCGCCTCCTGGTTGAAGGTATAGCGCATCATCATCGCGGCCGAAAGTATCGTCGCCAGCGGATTGGCCACGTTCCTGCCGGCGATGTCCGGAGCGGAGCCGTGGATCGGCTCGTACAAACCCTTGTTGCCCGCATCCAGCGAAGCGGAGGGTAGCATGCCAATCGAGCCGGTGAGCATTGATGCTTCGTCCGAGAGAATATCGCCGAACATGTTGCCGGTGAGCATCACGTCGAACTGCCTGGGTGCGCGCACCAGCTGCATGGCCGCGTTGTCCACGTACATGTGCGACAGCTCGACGTCCGGATATTCCTTCGCCACTTCATTGACCACCTCGCGCCACAGGATGCTGGTGTCGAGCACGTTGGCCTTGTCCACCGAGCACAAACGCTTCGCCCGCTTGCGCGCGATGCCGAAACCGACATGGGCGATGCGGCGGATCTCCGGTTCGCTGTATTTCATGGTGTCGTAACCCTCGCGCTCGCCGCTGCCGGTCTCGCGCCGCCCGCGCGGCTGGCCGAAGTAGATGTCGCCGGTCAGCTCCCTCAGGATCATGATGTCGAGCCCCGCCACCACTTCGGACTTGAGTGTCGAGGCATTGGCAAGCTCCTCGTACAGCAGCGCCGGGCGCAGATTGGCGAACAGGCCCAGTTCCTTGCGTATGCGCAACAACCCCTGCTCGGGGCGCATCGGCCGGGGCAACGTATCGTACTTCGGGCCGCCCACCGCGCCCAGCAGCACCGCGTCTGCGGACTTGGCAAGCGCCAGCGTCGATTCCGGCAAGGGATCTCCGCCGGCATCGTACCCGGCACCGCCGATCGGCGCTTCCTGCAGTTCGAATTTCTGGCCTTCGCGCGACAGCGCCTTGAGCATTTTGAGCGCCTGCTTCACGATCTCGGGGCCGATGCCGTCACCGGGGAGTACTGCGATTTTCACTTATTACCTCTCACCGCAAAGGCGCAAAGCATTCTTTTCAATACCCCCTTGAGGGGTACGCAAAGTTACGCAAAGAAAAATCAAGGACTCTTAACCACGGGGTACACGGTGGATGGAGCAGATTTCGTGGTCCATGGGACGGTTTGTCCCAGTGCTCCCCGTGGTTCAAGCTTGCCTTTTAGCGTTTAGGCGGTTAGCTGAATAGCCAGGGTTGCTCGATGCGGCGTTTGGCCTCGAAGACCTTGATCTCGTCGACATGCTGCAGCGTCAGCCCGATGTCGTCCAGCCCGTTGAGCAGGCAATGCCTGCGGAAGGAATCGACTTCGAAAGCGAACACCTGGCTGCCGTCCGGATAGGCGACCGTCTGCGCACCGAGATCGATCACCAGCCTGAATCCGGGAAACGCGGCGACGTCGTGAAACAGGCGATCGACCTGGGAATCGGGCAGCACGATCGGCAGCAGGCCGTTCTTGAAGCAGTTGTTGCAAAAGATGTCGGCGTAACTCGGCGCGATCAGCGCACGGAAACCGAAGTCGCCCAACGCCCAGGGTGCGTGCTCGCGCGATGAGCCGCAGCCGAAATTCTTGCGCGCAAGAAAAATACTCGCCCCCTTGTAGCGAGGCTGGTTCAGGACGAAATCGGGATTGGGCTTGCGCCTGGCCGCGCCCGTCCCCGGCTGGCCATGATCCAGATAACGCCACGCGTCGAACAGATTGACGCCGAAACCCGAGCGCCTGATCGACTTCAGGAACTGCTTCGGAATGATGGCGTCGGTGTCGACGTTGGCGCGATCGAGTGGCGCGACCAGGCCTTCCAGGCGGGTGAACTTTTCCATGGTCACTTTTTCTCGTCTGCCTTCTTCCCGATCTTGTCGCCGAGCGTGGACAGGTCCTTGCCGAATCCTTCCATGGTGTTGCAGCCGGCCAGGGTCAGCAAGACTGCGACTGCCGGCACGATAAGGACGCGGTTGATCATGATTGCTCCCGAATCACGGTTTTTACAGTCCCGAGCACACGTCGACGAAGTGGCCGGCGATCGCCGCGCCCGCCGCCATTGCCGGGCTCACCAGGTGCGTTCGCCCGCCCGTACCCTGGCGTCCTTCGAAGTTGCGGTTCGACGTCGAGGCGCAGCGTTCTCCCGGTTCGAGCCGGTCGTCGTTCATAGCGATGCACATCGAGCATCCCGGCTGGCGCCACTCGAATCCCGCATCGCGAAACACCCGGTCCAGGCCTTCTTTCTCCGCCTGTTCCTTGACCAGGCCCGAGCCCGGCACCACCATCGCCAGGCGCACATTGGCGGCAACGCGCCGGCCGCGCACGATTTGCGCCGCGGCGCGCAGGTCCTCGATGCGCGAGTTGGTACACGAGCCGATGAACACCTTGTCGACGCGAATATCGGTGATCTGGGTGTTGGGCTTGAGGCCCATGTATGTCAGCGCCCGCTCCATGCCCTCGCGCTTGACCTCGTCCTTTTCCGTGTCCGGATCGGGCACGCGGCCGTCCACCGGCACCACCATTTCCGGCGAAGTGCCCCAGGTCACCTGAGGCTTGAGCTCGCGGGCATCGAGCCGCACCACAAAATCGAAACGGGCATTGTCGTCGCTTTTCAAGGTGCGCCAATGGGCCACTGCCCGGTCCCAAATCTCGCCCTTGGGAGCGAACGGACGGCCGCGCAGATACTCGATGGTGGTCTCGTCCACCGCCACCATCCCGGCGCGGGCCCCGGCTTCGATCGCCATGTTGCACAAAGTCATGCGTGCTTCCATCGACATCGCGCGCACCGCGCTGCCACCGAACTCGACGGCATAGCCGCCGCCGCCCGCCGTGCCGATCTTGCCGATCAACGCCAGCGCCACGTCCTTGGCGGTGACGCCGCGCCCGAGCGCACCGTTCACCTCGATCAGCATGCTCTTCATCTTCTTTTGCATCAGGCACTGGGTGGCGAGCACGTGCTCCACCTCCGAGGTGCCGATACCGTGGGCAAGACAACCGAACGCTCCATGGGTGCTGGTATGCGAATCGCCGCACACCACGGTCATCCCGGGCAGCGTGGCCCCCTGCTCCGGGCCGATCACGTGCACGATGCCCTGACGGCGATCGAGAAAGGGGAAATACGCCTTGGCGCCGAACTCGCGGATATTGGCGTCGAGCGTCTCGACCTGCAGCCGCGAAATCGGATCCTTGATTCCCTGGTCCCAGTCCGTGGTTGGCGTGTTGTGGTCGGCGGTGGCAACTACCGAATCCATGCGCCATGGCTTGCGACCGGCGAGCTTGAGCCCTTCGAAGGCCTGCGGGCTGGTGACTTCGTGCACCAGGTGGCGGTCGATATAGATCAGGGCGGTGCCGTCCGGTTCCTGCCGGACCAGGTGGTTCGCCCAGAGTTTGTCGTAAAGAGTCTGCGGATTCATGGCGCGTTCGGAGCAAGCGCAAATTATGACATATCCCGCTGGTAGGACCGCGGTCCGGTGCCTCTAAATCCTCGGTCTTGCGCCGAAGGACATCGGCTTCCATGACACCACCAGGAACGCCAGCAACGCGGCGACGGCGGCAAACGTAAGGGTCCACTGCGGACCCCAGCCTTCCCAGGCATAGCCGGCACCGAGCGTGCCCAGCGAGCCCCCGAGGCCGTAGCCGAGGCTGGTGTAAAGCGCCTGGCCGCGCGCCTGGTTGCGGCCGCGAAAGATTTGATGCATCGCCGCCACGCCGGCCGCGTGATAAGCGCCGAATGTGATCGCGTGCATGAGCTGCGCCACCACCAAGATCGGGATAGAACCGACTCCCCAGGCGATCAGCAGCAAACGCGCGAACGCGCAGCCGAAACTGAACAGCAGAATCTGGTTGAGGCCGTACCTCCGCATCAGATGCGGAAGGCACATGAACAGTCCGATCTCGGCCATCACGCCCAGCGCCCACAACCAGCCCACTGCCTTTTTCGAGTAACCGGCTTCGACCAGGTGTATCGAGTAGAACCCGTTGTACGGCCCATGCGCCACCTGCATCAGGAAGAATGCAGCGAACAGCGCAATGACCGCGGGCTGCGCCAAAATGCGCAGAATCGGCGCATGCTCGCCGTGGTGCGAAGGTTCGCGGTCGCGCGGCAGCGAAAAGGTGCTCGCCGCCATCAACGCCAGCAGCGCCAGCACCATCGGCGCCAGCGCGTCGATTCCGAAGTGATCGAGAGAATAGCCGCCGGCGATCACCACCGCGACGAATCCGACCGAACCCCACAGCCGTATTCGCCCGTAGGTGCCGACCCGCGAGCCCAGCAGGTTGAGCGTGGCTGATTCCGCCAGCGGCAGCACCGCGCACCAGAAAATGTTCAGCACCAGCAGCGCTGTGAACATCCAGCCGATTCCACGGTTGAAGAACACTGCGACGAACGCCACCGCAGTTCCCACCGCGGTCAGACGAATCAGCTGGCCGCGCGCACCGTAATGATCGGACAGCCAGCCCCAGATATTCGGTCCGAAGATGCGCGCCACCGGATTGACGGCAAGCAGCACGCCGATCTGGGAAGCCGAGAATCCCAGAGACTTCAGATACAGCGCGAAATACGGCGCGAACGCGCCGATGAATGCGAAATACCAGAAATAGAAGTTGGAAAGCCGGAAGTAATAGGATCCGCGCACCATGGACCGCCCCGACCCTCAGTGCGGTCCGAGCTCACGGTCGAGCCAACAGCGCCGCGCGAGCCAGCCCCAGGCGATCAGCACGCCGAGCCAACCCAGGAGGGTGACGAAACCGGCGATGCCGGTATCACGGCCCAGAACGCCCCACCGGGAGAAGATCTCGGTCCAGTCGTGCTCGCCGCTGCCGACCAGCGGCAGCACCTGCGCCCGCGCATCGGCCATGTAGCGGGCGATGTTCCAGAAATTCTCGAACAGCCACACCGCGCACAGTGCGAACGACAGCGCCTCGCGGCGCCGCCAGAACGTCGCGGCTGCGGCAATCGGAAACAGCAGTTGCGCGAATGTGCCGCCATAAACGGTGATGCGGCTGCCCAGCAACAGGCCGAATATCGGGTGGCCGGCTTCGTGCAAGGCGAGATTAGCGTTGTCGAGCAGGAACACCCAGCGTTGGCCGGTGTTGGCGAGGAAAGCCACGAGCGCAATGCCGAGGGTGGCGGCAACAAACGCCGCCGTCCCTACCGGGCGCCAGTCCTGCTCGTTGACCTCGGCGAGGCGCTGCAGCCAGCTCACGGGGGTGATCGGCCTTAGGCTTCGTCAGGGTCGGGATTGGTTGCCCGGCTGGGATTGCCGGCGCTTGCTGCCGCGGCCGGAGCGCGCGCGGCAATCCTGGGCGTGGGACAGCGCACGTCGGCATTTTGCGCGCGATGGCGCAAAGCGTGGTCCATCAGCACCAGCGCCAGCATCGCTTCGGCGATCGGCGTGGCGCGTATGCCTACGCAGGGGTCATGGCGCCCGGTGGTTTCCACCACGGTCGGCTCGCCCTGCTTATCGATCGAACGCCGCGGCAGGCGGATGCTCGAGGTCGGCTTCACCGCGATGTTGACCACGATGTCCTGGCCGCTGGAGATGCCGCCGAGGATGCCACCGGCATTGTTGCTCAGATAGCCTTGCGGCGTCATTTCATCGCCGTGGTCGGTGCCCTTCTGCTCGACCGCGGCGAAGCCGGCGCCGATCTCCACGCCTTTCACCGCGTTGATGCCCATCATCGCATAGGCGATTTCGGCATCGAGCTTGTCGTAAACAGGCTCACCCCAGCCCACCGGCACGTTCTCCGCCACCACGGTGATCTTCGCCCCGCAGGAATCGCCGGACTTGCGCAGCCTGTCCATGAACTCCTCGAGTTTCGGCACGATATCCGGATCGGGTGCAAAGAACGGGTTGGCGTTCACCGCGTCCCAGGTCCTGAATGCAATGCGTATGCTGCCGAGTTGCGACATGTACCCGCGTATCACCACGCCGTGGCGCTCCCACAGCCACTTCTTCGCAATCGCCGCCGCGGCCACCCGCACCGCCGTCTCGCGAGCCGACTGCCGTCCGCCGCCGCGGTAGTCGCGGATGCCGTACTTTTGCCAATAGGTGTAATCCGCGTGCCCGGGACGGAAAGTCTCGACGATGTTGCCGTAGTCCTTGCTGCGTTGGTCCTGGTTGCGGATCAGCAGCGCGATCGGGGTGCCGGTGGTCCGGCCTTCGAACACACCGGACAGAATCTCCACCGTGTCGGGCTCGCGCCGCTGGGTGACATGCCTGGAGGTACCGGGCTTGCGGCGATCGAGTTCCTTCTGAATGTCGGCGTCGGAGATTTCCATTCCGGGAGGGCAACCGTCGACGACGCAGCCGATCGCCGGTCCGTGGCTCTCGCCAAAGGACGTGACGCAGAACAGTTTGCCGAGCGTGTTTCCGGACATTGCGCACCCGAAGAGAACCGTCGAAGTTTATCACGCGCCCCGCAGAAACCCGGCAGCAACGCGGCTTGTGCCGCGGGCGCAATCATCGGGCCGATGCGTCGCCAGGCGGATGGATTTAGAATGCCTGCTCATCATCCCCACCCCGAACGGCCCAGGACGATGCGCCAGTACCTCGAATTGATGCGACATATCCTCGAACACGGCACCCGCAAGAACGACCGGACCGGTATCGGCACGCTCAGTATCTTCGGGCCGCAGCTTCGCTTCGATCTGCAGGCCGGATTCCCGCTGTTGACCACCAAGAAGGTCCACCTCAAGTCCATCATCCACGAACTGCTGTGGTTCCTGAAGGGCGAAACCAACATCCGTTACCTCAAGGAAAACGGGGTGTCGATCTGGGACGCATGGGCCGACGATAAGGGCGAACTCGGTCCGGTGTACGGCTATCAGTGGCGTTCCTGGCCGGCGGCAGACGGGCGCCATATAGACCAGATGGCGAAGGTGATCGAGGACATCCGGCGCAACCCGGACTCGCGGCGCCTCATCGTGTCGGCCTGGAACGTCGCCGATCTCGACAGCATGGCGCTCATGCCCTGCCACGCTTTTTTCCAGTTTTATGTTGCCGACGGCAAGCTCTCCTGCCAGCTCTACCAGCGCAGCGCCGACCTTTTCCTCGGCGTGCCATTCAACATCGCCTCTTACGCGGCTCTGACGCTCATGGTGGCGCAGGTCTGCAACCTGAGGCCCGGTGAATTCGTGCACACCTTCGGCGATACCCACCTGTACCTGAACCATCTGGAACAGACCCGGGAGCAGCTTTCGCGGCAGCCGCGCGCGCCGCCGCGCATGATCCTCAACCCCGAAGTCAGGAACCTGTTCGATTTCAGGTACGAGGATTTCAATCTGGTCGGCTACGAACCCCATCCCGCCATCAAAGCGCCGGTGGCGGTTTAGGACCGACTGGTGACAAGTGACGGGTGACGAGTGACAGGGTCGAAAGCGGCGCATCCCCGTATTTCGATTGTCGTTGCCTACGCGGCGAATCGGGTCATCGGCAAGGACGGGAAGATTCCCTGGCGCCTGCCGGAAGATCTGAAACGGTTCAAGGCGCTCACGATGGGACACGCCATCGTAATGGGCCGCAAGACCTGGGAATCGATCGGCCGGCTGCTGGCGGGAAGACGTCACGTGATAATCAGCCGCCGCCCTGGCTACACGGTGGCCGGCGCAACCGTCGCCGCTTCGCTGGACGATGCAATTGCCGCTTGCGTTGACCAATCGGATGTTTTCATCATCGGCGGTGGGAAAATCTACAGACTGGCTCTCGCGCTGGCGGATCGCATTTACGCAACCGAAATCGAGGGCAACTTCGAGGGCGACACCTTCTTTCCCCCGCTGGACATGGCCATGTGGAAGGAAACTCGACGCGAAGCGAGGCGCGACGAAAACATTTCGGTGCATTACAGTTTCATCACGTTCGATCGCGACCTGCCCTGCAGGTAAGCGGCCCTCGACCGGCCGCGCCCTGCGAAGCCGGGAACTTCAATTCGGTCGCGATTATTTCAGACTCGCCTGGCTGAACACGGCCGCGCCGCCCCATTCCTTAATGTTGGCGATGCGGAAGCGTGTCAGCCCTGGCGGACGCAATCTACGAAAAAGCGCACGCCCTCTTCGCCGGGTTCTTCTACCAGGCCATGGATGTCGGTCTCGAATCCGGGGAACTTGCGGTTGAAATCCCGGGCGAACTGGAGATAACGCACGATCGTGGAATTGAATCGCTCACCCGGAATCAGCAACGGGATGCCCGGCGGATAAGGCGTAAGCAGCACGCTGGTTACACGGCCCTCGAGTTTGTCGATGTCGACGCGATCTATGTCACGGTGCGCCATCGCGGCGAACGCATCCGAGGGTTTCATCGCCGGCTGCATATCCGACAGATACATTTCGGTCGTAAGGCGCGCCACGTCGTTGCTCTTGTACATGCCATGGATCTGCTCGCACAGGTCGCGCAGCCCCATGCGTTCGTAGCGTGGATGCTTCTGGCAGAACTCCGCCAGGATGCGCCATATCGGCTGGTTCTTGTCGTAGTCGTCCTTGAACTGCTGAAGCGCCGTCACCAGCGTGTTCCAGCGGCCCTTGGTGATGCCGATGGTGAACATGATGAAGAACGAATAAAGGCCGGTCTTCTCCACGATCACGCCGTGTTCGGCAAGGAATTTGGTGACGATCGAGGCCGGAATGCCGGTCTTGGCGAATTTGCCGGACATGTCCAGGCCCGGCGTGATGACCGTTGCCTTGATCGGATCGAGCATGGTGAACCCGGGCGCAAGATCACCGAAGCCGTGCCACTTTTCATTGGCCCTCAGCACCCATTCCTCGCGCGAGCCGATGCCTTCCAAGGCGACCTTGTCTGGCCCCCATACCTTGAACCACCAGTCCTTGCCGAACTCGTCGTCCACCTTGCGCATGGCGCGGCGGAAATCGAGCGCCTCGATGATGGATTCCTCCACCAGTGCCGTACCTCCCGGGGGTTCCATCATCGCCGCCGCCACGTCGCAGGAGGCAATGATCGCGTACTGCGGGCTGGTCGAGGTGTGCATCAGGTAAGCCTCGTTGAACACGTGGCGATCGAGTTTCCGGGTCTGCGACTCCTGAACCAGGATCTGCGAGGCCTGCGATATGCCGGCCAGCAGCTTGTGGGTCGAATGCGTGGCGAAAATCAGCGGATCCTTGGGGCGCGGCCGATCCATGCCGATCGCGTGCATGTTCTTGTAGAAGCTGTGGAACGCGGCATGCGGCAGCCAGGCCTCGTCGAAGTGCAGCGTGTCGATCGACGAGTTCAGCGTCTCCTTGAGCATCTCGACGTTGTAGACCACCCCGTCGTAGGTACTCTGGGTGATGGTGAGGATGCGCGGCTTCTTGCGCTTGGCCACGCGCGCGAACGGATTGGCCTCGATCTTCTTCTGTATGGTTTCCGGCCTGAACTCGTCGAGCGGGATCGGACCGATGATGCCGAGGTGGTTTCGTGTCGGCGTCAGGAACACCGGAATCGCGCCGGTCATGGTGATCGCGTGCAGGATGGACTTGTGGCAGTTGCGGTCCACCACCACGATGTCGTCGGGTGCGACGTTGGCGTGCCAGACTATCTTGTTCGAGGTCGAGGTGCCGTTGGTGACGAAGAAGCAATGATCCGCGTTGAAGATGCGGGCGGCATTGCGCTCCGAGGCGGCGACCGGCCCGGTATGGTCGAGCAGTTGCCCGAGT
>CAYNFN010000504.1:0-2615 GCA_964396485.1 uncultured Alcaligenaceae bacterium | reverse complement strand
GCCGAACAGGTCGCCGACCACGTTCATGCCGTCCATCAGCGGGCCTTCGATCACCTGGATCGGATATTCGAACTGTTTGCGCGCTTCCTCGGTGTCCTCGACGATATAGGTGTTGATGCCTCGCACCAGCGCATGCGTGATGCGGCTGCCCACCGTGCCTTTGCGCCACGACAGGTCCTCGACCGAAACCTTCGCTTCGGCCTTGTAGCTCTCGGCGAACTCGACCAGGCGTTCGGTGGCATCCGGCCTGCGGTTGAACAACACGTCCTCGACCCGCTCCAGCAGATCCTTGGGAATCTCTTCGTACACCCCGAGCTGGCCGGCGTTGACGATGCCCATGCTCATGCCGGCCCTGATGGCGTGGTACAGGAACGCGGTGTGAATCGCCTCGCGCATCGGGTCGTTGCCGCGGAACGAAAAGGAAATGTTCGACACCCCGCCGCTTATTTTTGCGTGCGGCAGCGCCTTGCGGATCGCGCGCGTGGCTTCGATGTAATCGATTGCGTAGTTGTTGTGCTCCTCGATCCCGGTGGCCACGGCAAATATGTTCGGGTCGAATATGATGTCCTCGACCGGGAACCCAACTTCCTTCACCAGCAGGTGGTAGGCGCGGGTGCAGATCTCGATACGCCGCGCCTGCGTATCGGCCTGGCCTTTCTCGTCGAAGGCCATGACGATCGCCGCTGCGCCGTAGCGCCGCACCAGGCGCGCCTGGCGGATGAACTCGGCCTCGCCCTCCTTCATGCTGATCGAGTTCACCACGCACTTGCCCTGCACGCACTTCAGCCCCGCCTCGATCACGTCCCATTTGGACGAATCGATCATGACCGGCACGCGCGAGATGTCCGGTTCGGAGCCGACCAGACTGAGGAAGGTCACCATCGCCTTCTGCGAATCCAGCATCGCTTCGTCCATGTTGACGTCGATCACCTGCGCGCCGGTCTCGACCTGGCTGCGCGCCACCGCGAGCGCCTCGGTGTAGTTGCCGGCGAGGATCAGGCGCGCGAAGGCTTTCGAGCCGGTGACGTTGGTGCGCTCGCCTACATTCACGAACAGCGAGTCCTCGGAGATGTTAAGCGGTTCCAGCCCGGCAAGGCGCAGTTTTTTGTCGATCACGGGTACCTTGCGTGGCGCCACGTCCCTGAGTGCCTCGACGATCGTTTTAATATGGGCCGGCGTGGTGCCGCAGCAACCGCCGGCGATGTTCAGGAATCCGCTCTGCGCAAATTCCGTGAGAAACGAGGCGGTGTACTCCGGCGTTTCGTCGTACTCGCCGAAAGCATTCGGCAACCCGGCGTTCGGGTGCAGGCTGGTGTGCACATCAGCAACCTTAGACAATTCCTCGATGTAGGGCCGCAGGTCCTTGGCGCCCAGCGCGCAGTTCAGCCCGACCGAGAACGGCCGCGCGTGAGAAATCGAGTTCCAGAACGCCTCGGTGGTCTGGCCGGAAAGCGTGCGGCCGCTGGCATCGGTGATGGTGCCGGACACCATGACCGGCACGTGCACGCCATTGCGCACGAAGTAATCGTCGATCGCGAACAGCGCGGCCTTGCAGTTGAGCGTGTCGAATACCGTCTCGGCCATCAACAGGTCCACCCCGCCGTCGAGCAACCCCCTCACGCATTCGCCGTAACAGGCCACCAGTTCGTCGAAGGAAACGTTGCGAAATCCCGGATCGTTCACGTCCGGCGAGATCGACGCGGTGCGGCTGGTTGGCCCCAGCACGCCGACGACGAAGCGCGGCTTGGCGGGATTATTTCTGGTGAATTCGTCGGCAGCGGACCGCGCCAGCCGCGCCCCTGCGCTGTTCAACTCGTACGCCAGGTGGGTCATGCCGTAGTCGGCCATCGACACCGCGTTCGAGTTGAACGTGTTGGTCTCGATAAGATCCGCGCCCGCCTCCAGGTACGCCGAATGGATTCCGCAAATGATCTGCGGCTGAGTCAGGGTCAGCAGGTCGTTATTGCCTTTCTGGTCGCAGTGATGCGCCTGAAAGCGGTCGCCGTGAAAGTGGTGCGTGTCCAGCTTGTGGTCCTGGATCATGGTGCCCATGGCGCCGTCCAGGACCAGGATGCGTTCCTTGAGCAGGCTGTGCAGCAGATGTATGCGCTGGTTTGGCATTCCGATTCCGAAAACAAAAACCCGTCCGCTTGAGTGGGACGGGTTTTCGTTCCACGCTTTAGCGGTATTTGTTAAGCGCCCGCAAGCTGAGAATCAAATCGGCGCGAAGGCAACGTTAGCGGGTTGACGGGCTGGTGTCAATCCTGGGGAGCAAGGATGAAGGATGAAGGATGATCCCCTCCGGGGACAAGTGAGGCGGAAGGGAGGGCAAACAATTGCGCACAAGACCTGAGGTGTGGTAATTGAGAATTGATCAGACAGGCAATGTCCGCTTACGACCGAGGATGTGTGAAAACTCAAAATCCACGACTCGCGCAAAGGCTTTTTCCCACTCGGGTCTGGTTACTTCCGAACTAATGACAAGCGGATTTCCACTTCTGCCGCAGTCTGTATTCGCTCGGAGATGTGCCGACCCACCGCAAAGAATTCGATGCCGGTTTTCACACAGCCTCGACCCGTTGCTGCCTGTCGTGCTCTAGAGAAGCAGACCTTCG
>CAYNFN010000503.1:0-2017 GCA_964396485.1 uncultured Alcaligenaceae bacterium | reverse complement strand
CCTTCATGAATACCACCGGCTCGGCCGGGATTGCCTGATTGGCCTCCTTGGCGTGATCCGCATAGTTCAGCCCGATGCAAATGAGCTTGGGCACGTTTGCGATCGGCGGTCCGAGGCGCGGGTTGCCGCTCACCTTCGGCAGGCCGTCCACCTTCACGCCGCGCAGCTTGGTCAGGCCCTCGGGCGACACCGCGGCTGCGTCGATGTCCTTTACCACGCCGGACAGGTCGCGAATCGCCCCCTGTGCATCCAGAATCCCCGGCTTCTCTTTCCCTGCTTCCCCGTAACGTACCAGCTTCATTTTTTGTCTCCCATTCAAAACAGAAACTCTGACCGCAGAGGACGCAAAGTACGCAGAGGAAAATGCTGAGGAAACTTTCACTTGCTTTTCCCCGGTCTTGTATTTCCTCCGTGTCCTCCGCGTCCTCCGTGTTGAGCGTTGGCAGTAATCAGATCGTGATGCCGCCGTCCATGACCACGGCCTGGCCGGTCATGAAAATCGATTCGTCGGAGGCGAGGAACACCGAGAGTTCAGCAAGTTCCTCGGCCTTTGCCAATCTGCCCATCGGCTGGCGCGCAATGAAGTCCTTGCGTGCCTGCACCGGATCATCGAAAGCGTTAATGCGCTCCCCCAGAGAAGGCGTATCCACCGTGCCCGGACACAGCGCATTGCAGCGGATACCCTGCTTCACGTATTCGATCGCTACCGACTTGGTGAGTCCGATCACTGCTGCCTTCGATGCGCCGTAGACAAACCGGTTGGGGATGCCCTTGATGCTGCCGGCCACGGAGGCGACGTTGATTATCGAGCCGCCGCCGGCTTCCAGCATCTTCGGCAGGAAAGTTCGGATGACGACATAGTGGCTGCGCACGTTCAGGTTGAAGGAGAAGTCCCAGTCCTTGTCCGAACATTGCAGTATGGTGCCGTGGTGAACAAAGCCGGCGCAGTTGAAAATGACGTTCGGCGCGCCGATTTCCTTTGCGAGTTTTTCGATTTCGGCGTCGTTGAGCACGTCGAGTTTGCGCACCTCGATGCCGGGCTTGCCTTTGAGTTCCGCGAGTTTTGACTCGTTGACGTCGGTGGCCCAGACTTTCGCGCCTTCGCGCGCGAATGCGAGCGCGGCCGCGCGTCCGATGCCCTGCGCACCGGCGGTGACGAAAGCCACCTTGCCGCTGAGTCTTCCAGCCACTGATTCTCCCCCTTTGATTTCTTCAGAACGATCGCGAGGCGTAAGTATGCCACACGCGGCCCGGCCGCCTGATCTGCCCTTGCTACTGCGCTGCGGTTTACTTTAGACTGCGACGGACAAAACTACTACAAAAGGGAGAGGGGATGGACCGCAGCACCGCCCTTCCGGTCGGCGCGATCCGCGCGCCGCAACCATCAGATCAGCACCGCTCCAGGTTCGCGTAAATGGCCTCGGTCGAGCTCAGGCAGGTTCGCAAATCCTTCGGCAGTACCCGGGTCGTCCATGGCGTGAACATTTCCATTGCCGACGGCGAGTTCGTGGTGCTGGTCGGCCCGAGCGGCTGCGGCAAGTCCACGCTGTTGCGCATGATCGCCGGCCTCGAGGAGATATCCGAAGGCGAAATCATGATCGGTGATCGCGTCGTCAACAATGTGCCGCCCAAGCAGCGCGACATCGCCATGGTTTTTCAGAACTATGCGCTGTATCCGCACATGAAAGTTTTCGACAACATGGCCTTCTCGATGAAGTTGGCCGGCAGAAGCAGGGAGGAGATGCGTCAGCGCGTGGACAAAGCGGCGCAGATCCTCGGACTCACGGACTACCTCGACCGTTACCCGCGTCAGCTCTCGGGCGGCCAGCGCCAGCGCGTAGCCATGGGCCGCGCCATCGTGCGCGACCCGCAGGTGTTTCTGTTCGACGAACCGCTGTCGAACCTGGATGCCAAGTTGCGGGTGCAGATGCGCACCGAGATCAAGGAACTGCACCAGCGCCTGAAGACCACCTCGATTTACGTCACGCATGATCAGATCGAAGCGATGACCATGGCC
>CAYNFN010000502.1:0-5971 GCA_964396485.1 uncultured Alcaligenaceae bacterium | reverse complement strand
GTCTCCACTGCGACGCTGACTACCCAACTCTTCAAGCTGGGATTCCGCAACACCTTTCTGCATGGCGTCCGGCCACTGAATCCGCACCTTCGCATGGTCGGGGAAGCGGCGACGGTGCGCTTTGTTCCGGCACGCGAGGATCTCGCCAGCTTCGATGCGATTGCCACCAGCGAGTATCCGCAGCGCAAGGCAATCGACGAGATCCGGCCGGGGCAGGTGCTGGTATTCGACTGCCGGGGCGTGGACTCGGTTGCCGCGGCCGGCGAAATCCTGATGTCACGGCTGAAAGTGCGCGGCGCGGCGGGCGCGGTGACCGACGGCGCAATGCGCGACTACGCCTCGATTCAGACGCTGGATTTCCCCGTTTACGCGAAGGGCATGGCCGCGCCGGCACACGTGCACCGCCATCTGGCGGTGGACATGAACGTCCCGGTAGGCTGCGCCGAAGTCCTGGTCATGCCCGGCGATGTCTTGGTGGGAGACCAGGAGGGAGTGGTGTGCATTCCGCGCCACGTGGCGGACCAGGTGGCGCAAAGCGGAATGGAGCTGGAGCAACTCGAGGCCTTTGTGCTGGAGAAAATGAAAGCCGGAGCGCCGTTGCGCGGCACCTATCCGCCCGACGATGCGACCAGGGCGGAGTACGAAGCGTGGAGGAAAAATAAACGGTGAAGAAAGTGGATACCGTGCTGTTCGACCTGGGCGCGGTGCTGATCGACTGGAACCCGCGTTATCTGTACCGGCCGCTGTTTGGCGGCGACGAAGCGGCGATGGAGCGCTTCCTTGCCGAGATAGTGCCGCCGCAATGGAATCATCAGATCGACGCCGGCAAGCCGTTTTCCGAGGCGGTGGCCGAGCGCATCCGCGATCACCCGCGGCACGCGGAATTGATTGCTTTGTGGAAAGACGACTGGACCAAGATGCTGCGCGAACCGATCGCCGAAAGTGTGGCGATCCTCGGCGAGCTGCGGCAGCGAAGGCATCGGCTGTATGCGCTGACCAACTGGTCCGCGGAAACGTTTCCGGTCGCGCGCGCAAAGTTTGGGTTTCTGGATTGGTTCGAGGACATCGTGGTGTCCGGCGAAGTGAAGCTGGCGAAACCGGACCCGCGCATCTTCGCGCTGACCATCGAGCGCTGCCGGCTCTATCCGGCCCGCACCCTATTCATCGACGACAGCCCGCGCAACGTCGAGGCGGGGAGGAATGCGGGCCTGCACGCGCTGCATTTCACCGGCCCGAAGCCATTGCGTACCGAGCTGGTGCGATTGGGACTGATTTGAATCGCAGGCGCGGCCGTACCGGTTTGTCGGCGCGCAATCCATCCGCTCAAGCGCAGGGGCTATTGGTAAAATACCCGGGTAAAAAAAAGGCGCTCACCACGGAGGACGCGGAGGACACGGAGGAAAACCAAGAACGAGGAAAACCGTATGGGTGTTAAAAGCGGTTATGGTGCCGAAGTGATTACCGATACTAGTTTTTAACTCTCGAATGATTTTTTTGTCCTTCCTCCGTGTCCTCCGTGTCCTCCGCGTCCTCCGTGGTAAGTGTTTGTCTTTTGCAACGACTCGTTGCCCCGATACCCACACGAAAGTCTGATGAATTTGTTTTTCTGAAGGAGCGCGAGTTGCATCTGATCCGACCTTTCACCGGCCTGCGGCCGGCGCCGCGCCGCGCCGCGGATGTCGTGGCGCCGCCTTACGACGTGCTTTCGACCCAGGAGGCGCGCGCCCGCGCTTCCGGCAAACCGTGGAGTTTCCTGCACATCTCCAAGGCGGAGGTCGACCTCCCGGTCGGCACCGATCCGTACTCGCCAGAGGTGTACGCGAAGGCGGCCGAGAACCTGCGGCGGATGCTGGCGGAAAAGGTGCTGATACGCGACACCGATGCCGGCTTCTACATCTATCGGCTGGTCATGGGCGAGTTGGTGCAGACCGGCATCGTCGCTGCCGCGTCAGTGGCCGACTACGACGCCAACCGCATCCGCAGGCACGAGTTCACCCAGCCCGACAAGGAAGACGACCGGGTGCGCCAGATCGAAGCACTGAACGCGCAAACCGGGCCGGTGCTGATGGCGTACCCGCACGCCCCTGATGTCGACGCGTTGCTTGCGCAGGCAGCCGCCGGTGCGCCGGTTGCGGAAGTTACCGTGGATACCCGCGTACGCCATACGCTGTGGCGCATCGACGATCGCGCCATGCTCGACCGCTTTACCAGCGCGTTCGATGCCTTGCCTGCGCTCTACATCGCCGACGGCCATCACCGTTCCGCGGCGGCTTCGCGGGTGGCCGCCGCGCGCCGCGACGCCAACCCGAATCACAACGGTACGGAGAGCTACAATCATTTCCTGGCAGTGGCGCTCCCGCATCACCAGTTGCGCATCTTGGCGTACAACCGCGTGGTCACCGATCTGAACGGCCTGAGCCGGCAGGAGTTCGTGTCGAGGCTGGGCAGGAGCTTCGCGATCCACGCTGCCACCGTCGCGGTGATGCCCGCCAAGCCCGGTGAGTTCGGGCTCTACCTGTTCGGCCAGTGGTACCGGTTGAACATCCATCCCGCGCTGGTTTCCACGCAGGATCCGGTGGAACGGCTCGACGTCAGCCTGCTTGCCGATCATGTGCTGGGTCCGATTCTCGGCATCACCGATGCGCGTCGCGACAAGCGCATAGGCTTCGTCGGCGGCATTCGCGGCCTTGCCGAGCTGGAGAAGCGCGTGGACAACGGCGAAATGGCCGCCGCGTTCTCCCTTTTCCCGACCCGCATGGAAGACCTGATGGCGGTAGCCGATGCGGGCGAAGTGATGCCACCCAAGTCCACCTGGTTCGAGCCGAAACTGGTGGATGGGCTGGTGTCGCACGTTCTGGACTAGGCGCGAGGCGAGAGGTGCGAGGTGCGAGGTTTAAGGTGTGAGGTGCGAGGTGTGAGGTGCGAGGCGAGAGGTGCGAGGTGCCAAAAAAAGTCTAGGTTGGAGTATTGGGTACGAACTAGTGCCTGAAACGAAAAACTCTCTTGCCCGTGCGTTGCGCGCTGTTCCTCGAACCTCGAACCTCATCCCTCGTCCCTCGTGCCTCGTTCCCCGCGGCGTAACAAGGCGTTACAATGCGGGTCAATTGGGCAGCACAAGACCCGTTTCTGGAGTGGGTCCAGTCCCGTCGGATTTCGGCCGGGCAAAAAAACCAAGCAGCCAAGCGCCCAACCGGAGGAGTACTTTTTGAAGCCCACGGACATTGCTGTACCCGACTATTTCCACAAGGTCGTGGATTGTCAGTGGGCGTGTCCCGCCCATACCCCCGTCCCCGAATACATCCGGATGATCGCCGCCGGGCGTCACAGCGACGCCTACATGGTCAACTGGGAATCCAATGTCTTCCCCGGCATCCTCGGGCGCACCTGTGATCGTCCGTGCGAACCGGCCTGCAGGCGCGGGCGCGTGGAGGAGAGTAACGGCGAGAAGCCCGAACCGGTCGCCATTTGCCGTCTCAAGCGCGTCGCAGCCGACAACAAGGGCGACATCCGTCCGCGCCTGCCGAAAGCGCCGGAGCAGAAAAACGGCAAGCGCATTGCCTGCATCGGTGCCGGCCCGGCCTCGCTCACCGTGGCGCGCGACCTGGTGCCGCTCGGCTACCAAGTGGTCGTGTACGACTCGGACCCCCGGGCCGGGGGCATGATCCGCACCCAGATCCCGCGCTTCCGGCTCCCCGAGTCGGTGATCGACGAGGAAGTGGGCTATGTCCTCGACATGGGCGTGGAAGTCCGGCTCAGCCGCCGCGTGGACAGCTTGAAATCCCTGCTTGCCGAACGTTACGACGCGATCTTCGTCGGAACCGGCGCGCCGCGCGGCCGCGATCTCGACATTCCCGGACGCAGGGAAGCGGCGAAGAACATTTATATCGGCATCGACTGGCTGGCGAGCGTTTCTTTCGGCCACACCGACAAGATCGGCAAACGCGTGATCGTGCTTGGCGGCGGCAACACCGCGATGGATTGCTGCCGCACCTCGCGGCGCCTCGGCGGCGAGGACGTCAAGGTGATCGTGCGCAGCGGTTTCGAGGAGATGAAGGCCTCGCCCTGGGAAAAGGAAGACGCGATGCACGAGGGCATACCGATCCTCAACTATCTCGTGCCCAAGACCTGCGAGCACAGGAACGGCAGGCTCGCCGGCATGACCTTCGAGAAGGTGAAAGCGGTCTACGACGACATCGGCCGGCGCCAACTCGCGCCCACCGGCGAACCGGACCAGCACTTCGAGTGCGATGACGTGCTGATCGCGGTCGGCCAGGCCAATGCGTTTCCGTGGATCGAGCGCGACGCCGGTATCGAGTTCGACCGCTCGGGAATGCCGGTGGTGGACAAGGTCACCATGCAGTCCAGGCATTCCAGGGTTTTCTTCGGCGGCGATTCCGCCTTCGGGCCGAAGAACATCATCTGGGCGGTGGCCCACGGCCACGACGCCGCGATCTCGATCGACAAGGCCTGCAACGGCGAGGATATCCGCGTTCGCCCGGCGCCGACGGTGAACCTGGTGAGCCAGAAGATGGGCATCCACGAGTGGAGCTACGACAACGACATTTCCACCCAGGTACGCCACCGGGTGCCGCTCAAGGATCTGACCATCGCGCTGAAAAACATCAAGGTCGAAGTCGAGCTGGGCTTCGACCAGAAGACGGCCTACGCCGAGGCGCAGCGCTGCCTCAATTGCGACGTGCAGACTGTGTTCAGTGCGCCGCACTGCATAGAATGCGATGCCTGCGTGGACATCTGCCCGATGGACTGCATAACCTTTACCGCCAATGGCGAAGAGCAGGAATTGCGCGGGCGGTTGAACGCGCCGGCCAGAGACCTGTCCCAGGATTTGTATGCCTCCGATGTGCTCAAAACCGGCCGCATCATGGTCAAGGACGAGGACGTCTGCCTGCACTGCGGCCTGTGCGCCGAGCGCTGCCCGACCGGGGCCTGGGACATGCGCAAATTCCTTCTCAACATGACGGACGCAGGGCCGGGATGTCGCAGCCCAAGATAAACGATTTCGTCGTCAAGTTTGCGAACATCAACGGCTCCGGTTCGGCGTCGGCCAACCAGTTGTTCGCCAAATCCATCCTGCGCATGGGCGTGCCGGTGAGCCCGCGCAACATCTTTCCCTCCAACATCCAGGGGCTGCCCACCTGGTACGAAGTGCGGGTGTCCGAAGCGGGCTACCTCGGCGCCCGTGGCGGGGTGGACCTGATGGTGGCGATGAATCCGCAGACCTGGGACAAGGACGTGGCCAGCATCGATCCCGGCGGATACCTGCTGTACGACTCGACCAAGTCGCTGCCGAAATCCAAATTCCGCGAAGATATCCATGTGCTCGGCGTGCCGTTCACCGAGATCTGCAATCGCGAGTACTCCGATCCCCGCCAGCGCCAGTTGTTTCGCAACATCATCTATGTCGGGGCGCTGTCGGCCTTGCTCGACATCGAAATGAGCGAGTTGGAGAAGCTGATCGGCGAGCAGTTCGAGGGCAAGGACAAGCTCATCGCGCCGAACATCAAGGCGCTGCACCTGGGCCGCGAGTACGCTACCGCGAATTTCGAATGTCCGATAGGCCTGCGCGTGCGCCGCGCTTCAGCGGCGGGGGAGCGCATCTTCGTGGACGGCAACTCCGCCGCCGCGCTGGGCTGCGTCTACGGCGGCGCGACGGTGGCCGCCTGGTATCCGATCACGCCCTCCTCGAGCCTTGCCGAAGCCTTTTCCCGCCACTGCCGAAAGTACCGCGCCGATCCCGCGACCGGCAGGAACCGCTACGCCGTGATACAGGCCGAAGACGAACTTGCGTCCATCGGCATTGTCATCGGCGCAAGCTGGAACGGCGCGCGCGCGTTTACCTGTACCTCGGGGCCGGGAATTTCGCTGATGCAGGAGTTCATCGGGCTGGCGTATTTTGCCGAGATACCGGCGGTGATCTTCGACGTGCAGCGCGGCGGCCCTTCCACGGGCA
>CAYNFN010000501.1:0-15121 GCA_964396485.1 uncultured Alcaligenaceae bacterium | reverse complement strand
TTATCTTGATGCGCCCGTCGTTGTTGATCATGACGTTCGAAGGCTTGACGTCGCGGTGCACGACGCCTTCGTTGTGCGCATGCCCGATGCCGTCGAGCAACTGGCGGATGATTTCCCCGCTTTCCCGGATTTCGTAGCTGTCGCCGCGCGTGAGGTGCTGCTGCAGCGTCTTGCCGTTGACCAGCTCCATGACGATGTAGGCAATCTGGTCGTCCTCGCCGTAGTCGTATATCTGCACGATGCGCGGATGCACCAGCCGGCCGACCGCGCGCGCCTCATGCCGGAAACGGCCGATGACGTGTTTGAGTTCTTCCGGGTCGAGCGAGGATTTGGTGACCACCTTGATCGCCACCCCGCGGGCGATTGCGGCATCGAAACCCTTGTACACCACGCCCATGCCGCCGCGCCCGAGCACACCCTGGATTTCGTACTTGCCGATTTTTTCGGGCAGCATCATAGGTTACTGACTACGTGTCGATCTGCGCATCGGCGGGTGGCTTCAGCGGCAGGTGAACGGTGAATCGGGTGCCCTTGCCCACCTCCGACTTCACGTCGATCCGGCCTCCGTGCTGCTGGATGATCTTGTAGGAGATGGAGAGTCCGAGGCCGGTTCCCTTGCCGATCTCCTTGGTGCTGAAGAACGGATCGAAAATCTTCGGCAGCACCTCGGGCGGAATTCCCCTGCCGTTGTCCAGCATGTCGACCACAACGCCCTCGCCCTCCCTGCGCGTCGTCAGCGTGATAGCACCCTTGGCGTTTTCCATTGCCTGCGCGGCATTGGTGATCAGGTTCAGGAAAACCTGGTTGATCTGCGACGGGGAACACACGATGGCGGGTATTTCTCCGAATTGCCGTTCCACGGTGACCGACTTGAGCAGATGCTTGGCAAGCAGCAGAGTGCTGGTAAGCCCGTCGTTCAGGTTGAAGCGGGTCACCTTGCTGCGATCCAGCCGGCTGAAGTCCTTGAGGTTGCCGACGATCTCCGCCATCTGTCCGGTGCCGTACACACCGTCATTGACGAGCCCGGACAATTCCTTTATTACGTCGCGGCTCTTCAGCGTCGAGACATGCTGCGAGACCACCGAGAACTGGCGTGCCAGCTGTTCCGGATTGGCGCCGTCGCCGGCCTGCATCAGGGTGAGCAGTTGTTCGGTCTCGCTGAGCGCGGTCCCCAGTTCGGGCAGTTTTTCCGCAACCGTCCCCAGGCTGTTCTTGACGTAGGCGAGCGGCGTGTTGATTTCGTGTGCCACGCCCGCAACCATCTGCCCGAGAGAGGACATTTTTTCTGACTGGATCAATTGCGTCTCGGACTCCTTGAGGTGGTGCAGCGCGTCCGACAGCTCGCGGGTGCGCTCCTGCACCCGGTGTTCGAGGCCGACATTGGCCGCCCTGAGTTTGGCGCCCAGCCATCCGAGCAGGACCAGCAGCGACCCGGCATAGGCAATGAGGTACACGCGGAACAATTCCTTGCCCTGCAACGTGGTCTCGAGTTCGCGGCTGAGGGAGATGGTGAGACTGTCCAGGCGTGGTCCCGAAGTCAGGAGTGCGATCTGCGCGACCAGTTTCTGTTCGGCGGGCTTGTGTTTGAGCAGCGCCTGGCCGGCGTCGCGGGTCTGTTCCGCCTTGGCCCGAAGCGCGTCTGGCATCGCGGCCATGGCGTTCTGCAGCTCGCCGAGCGCGGATTCGATGCTGCGGAACTGCGGCTCCTGCGCGAGCCAGTAATAAAGCGGCGCGCCCGCCACCAACCGGTTGAGCAGCGCTTCGAGCCCCGGCACTTTGACCTTGAGCTGCGCTGCCTGTGCGCCGAGTTCCATGGCGTTGCCCACCAGTCCATTCAGGCCCGCTTTGGTGGCCGCGTTCTCGACTTTGAATTCCTCCACGAGCCGGGCCTTTGCGATGATCGCTTTCGCCAGTTCCGGCAGGCTGGCACTCAACACCGATGCGGAATCCTTGCCTGCCGTATCGCCCAGTGCGCGCAGCGCCCTTTCGGCGATGGAACGGCGATCCACCGGTGGCAGGGCCGCCGCATCCGGTTCCAGGCTCGCCCGCAACACATCGAAATCCCAGCGGCCGTCAATTTCCTTCAGATCGCGCAGCAGTCCCAGGATTTCGTTCTCTTCCCGCAAATCCACCGCCTGCGTCTTGTTGTACAAAAACACCAGCGCGGCGATCAGCACCAAGGCGCCCACGCCAAGCAGGATGTTCTGAATGGTTTCCGATTTGTTCATTTTCCGTGTCTCTTGCCGGATCGATGACAGCGGCGCAGATTGCATTGGCAGGCGTTCAAATCCGCGCCCTTCGGTATTCCATGCCGCAATTCTAACGCTTGCCCGGCTTTTCTTGGAAAAACAGCAGTATGCAGCATCGCAAGGGTTGCGGCTGATTAAGCATCAGAGTCAAAAGAACATAGCGGGAAAGGCACAAGGATCTTGATCGTGTCCCTGCCAGGCGCTGCCGCACTCGCGTGGCATCCGGCCCGAACGGACATGCCACCGTGATTCCCGGCGGCGAATTCAGTTCCCGGCCATGGCCTCGGTTTCCAATTCCGCCAGTTGCGGCACAGACAGTTCGATGCCGAGTTTGTTCCAGTCTTTGATCTCGTCGCGCAGTTCGGCCGCGGTGAGCGGATTGGCGCCGAGCCAGCGCGCATCCAGCTCGACGGTGAACGTGCTCTTCTTCCTGGATGCATGGATCGCCGGCAGCCGTACTTCCGAGCGGCTGCGGTGCAACAGCGCCGCCAGTCGCAGCGCGACCAGCAGCGTCCAGTCGACGTCCTTTGCGACCATGCCGCGCAGCTTGTCAAGCGAGCCGCGGTGCGCCAGCACCAGCAGCGACAGTTGCGCCTGTTCCATCTTCGAGAAGCCGGGCATGTCGGCGTGGCCGATGATGTAAGCGGAGTGCTTGTGGTAGCCGGTATGCGCGACGGTGAACCCGATCTCGTGCAGGCGCGCCGCCCAGGAAAGCAGCCACATCGGGTACTCGCGTTGCGCCTTGTCGCCGCCCGCCAGCTGCTCGAACAGCTTCAGCGCCAGGCGTTCGACCCGATGCGCATGGTTGGACTCGACGTGGTAACGCTTCATGAACTGGCGCACCGTCAGTTCGCGCATGTCGCGATGATGCGCCCGGCCGATCATGTCCCAGAGGATGCCCTGGCGCATCGCGCCGTTGGCAAGCGCCATGTGTTCGACGTCGAGTTCGGAAAAAATCGCGCTCATGATCGCGTACCCGCCGGGCAGCACCGCGATCCGGTCTTCCCGCAATCCCGGCAGCGCCACCTTGGCCGCGTCACCCGCCTTGAGCAATGCGCCGCGCAGACGCTCCATGCCCTCAATGGTGACCCCCGATGCGCTCCAGCCGTTGGCTTCGAGAATGTCGCCGATCGCGCGCGCGGTGCCGGAAGAGCCAACCGCCTGCTGCCAATGCTTGCGCGAGAACTGCTTCCTGATCGTTTCCACTTCGATGCGGGCGGCCAGCTCCGCCTGTTTCATGTTGGATTTGCTGATCCTGCCGTCGGGAAAGTAGCTGAGGCTATAGCTGACGCAGCCCATGTACAGGCTCTCGAGTTTGTGCGGCTGGTTGCCGGCGCCGATGATGAATTCGGTGGAACCGCCGCCGATGTCCACCACCAACCGCTTCTCCGGCGTCGCCGGCAGGCTGTGGGCGACTCCCAGGTAAATCAGCCGCGCTTCTTCGCGTCCGGCCACAACTTCGATCGGGAAACCGAGGGCAGCTTCGAACCGGGGCATGAACTCGCGGGCGTTCTTAGCGACCCGCAGCGTGTTGGTGCCGACCGCGCGCACTGCGCCTGGCGGCAATCCGCGCAGGCGCTCACCGAAACGCTTCAGGCATTCGATCGCGCGCGCCTGCGCCGCGTCGTCGAGGTGCTTGTCGGCGGTCAGGCCGGCAGCCAGCCGCACCGGCTCACGCAACGAATCGAGGGGATAAATCTGATCATCGACGACGCGTCCGACCTGGAGCCGAAACGAGTTGGATCCCAGGTCAACCGCCGCAATGGTCGGGGGCGTTTCCATCACGGCCATTCTGCCTCAAAAACACAAGACAACTTGAACCGCTCACCGCAGAGACGCAAAGGGCGCCCCCCTCGCCCCATCCCTCTCCCCCCAATGGCGGGTGGAGAGGGTGATGGCAACGCGCTGATCCACGATCGTGTGTTTTTTGGCACCCTCTCCAGCTTGCTGGAGAGGGCGGGGGGTGAGGCGATTTCCTCTGCGTCTTTGCGGTGAAAGTCGTCGTGGTGAGCGCGAAAGGCGCTAGCCGGTCAGCCCATGACCTCGCGCTCGATTTCCTCGAGCGTGACGTGGCGCACGTCCTTGCCCTTGACCATGTAGATCACGTACTCGGAGATGTTCTTGGCGTGGTCGCCGATGCGTTCGATCGCCTTGGCGATGAAAAGGATTTCAATGGAAACCGAGATGGTGCGCGGATCTTCCATCATGAAGGTGATGAGCTGGCGCAGCACGCCGCGGAATTCCTCGTCCACATGCTGGTCGCGGCGCACCACTTCGGCGGAGGCGGCCAGATCCAGCCGGGCGAACGCGTCCAGCGACTTGCGCAGCATTTCCAGCGCGATCTGCGACATGCGGCGGATTTCCGCGGTGCGCGGCTGCTGCAGCCGGTCGGCGGAATAGATCAGCTTGGCCATGCGCGCGATCTTCGCCGCTTCGTCGCCGATGCGCTCCAGGTCGGTAATGGTCTTCACCACCGTCATCAGCATGCGCAGATCGCCGGCGGCCGGCTGGCGGCGGGCAATGATGGTGCTGCAGTCCTCGTCGATGCCGACTTCGAGGCCGTTGACCAGGTGGTCGTTGTTCTCGACCTTGGTGCAGAGCTCCATGTCTCCCGAGATCAGTGCGTCCAGCGCCAGCTTGATCTGCTCTTCCACAAGCCCGCCCATGTGCAGCACGCGGGCGCGCACTGCCTCCAGTTCGGCATCGAACTGCTTGGATGTGTGCTCAGAATTGGTCATCACCTCGAACTCCCTTCCGTACCGCGCCGGCAAATGCCACAGTGTACGTCCGTTACGTTACAAAAAAGTTTCACCGGGTCAGCGTCTTCACCCCGTCCCGGGTGCCAAGCAGCAGCACATCGGCGCCGCGGCGTGCAAACAAGCCGTTCGCCACCACCCCGACGATCTGGTTGATTTCGCCCTCCAGTGCCACCGGATTGACGATTGCCAGCCCCCGCACGTCCAGGATGACATTGCCGTTGTCCGTGGCAAAGCCCTGACGCAATTCCGGGTGCCCGCCCAGCCTGACCAGCTCGCGGGCGACATAAGAACGCGCCATGGGAATCACTTCCACAGGCAGCGGAAACGCGCCCAGCACGTCCTTCAGCTTGGCTTCGTCGGCAATGCACACGAACTTGCCTGCCACCGCCGCCACGATCTTCTCCCGGGTGAGCGCACCGCCGCCGCCCTTGATCATGTGCAGATGCCGCGTGACCTCGTCGGCGCCATCCACATATACCGGCAGTTCGTCCACGGAGTTCAGGTCGAACACGCGGATCCGCGCGGCCTTCAGCCGGGCGGCGGTCGCCTCCGAGCTGGCCACCGCCCCTTCCAGCCGTCCCTTGATTCTGGCCAGTTCGTCGATGAAGAAATTCGCCGTCGAGCCGGTGCCGACGCCGACGATGCAGTCTTCCGGCACGTGAGCGATCGCCGCTTTCGCGACCGCCTGCTTGAGTTCGTCCTGAGTCATGGGCCTGCTGCGCCTTGAACTGACTGCAAGCATAGCGTCAACGCCTGATCGGCACAAATAAGCTTCCCGGTTGCGCCTATTCGTTCCCGGCTGTTACGCTCGAAGAATACGTAGGGAGAAGTGATGAAGACCGATTACCTGGAAAGAATCCTGACTGCGCGCGTCTACGACGTGGCGGTCGAAACTCCGCTGGAGTTGGCGCCGGCGCTGTCCCGCCGGCTGGGCAATTCCCTGCTGCTCAAGCGCGAGGACATGCAGCCGGTGTTCTCCTTCAAGCTGCGCGGCGCCTACAACATGATGGCGAACCTGAGCGCGGCCCAGCGCAGGCGCGGCGTGATTACCGCCTCGGCGGGCAATCACGGGCAAGGCGTGGCGCTGGCGGCAAATCATCTGCGCTGCCGCGCCACCATCGTCATGCCCGCCACCACGCCGCAGATCAAGATTTCGGCCGTGGCGGCGCGCGGCGCGCGGGTGGTGCTGTTTGGCGACTCCTACGACGAGGCCTATGCGCACTCGCAGAAAATCGCCAAGCGCGAGAAGCTCACTTTCGTGCATCCCTACGACGACCCGGACGTGATCGCGGGGCAGGGCACCATCGGAATGGAGATCCTGCGCCAGCACGGCGGCCCGATCGACGCCATCTTTGTCGCGGTGGGCGGCGGCGGGTTGATCGCCGGCATCGCGACTTACGTCAAGCGCCTGCGTCCGGGGATCCGGATCATCGGCGTGCAGCCGATCGATGCCGACGCGATGGCCCGCTCCCTTGCGGCCGGCCACAGGGTACGGCTGGCGCAGGTCGGGCTTTTTGCCGACGGCGTGGCAGTCAAGCAGGTCGGCGCCGAAACTTTCCGCCTTTGCCGGCAGCTGGTGGACGAGATGATCCTGGTGGACAACGATGCCGTCTGCGCTGCGATCAAGGACGTTTTCGAGGACACCCGCTCGATCCTGGAACCGGCGGGCGCGCTCGCAATCGCCGGCGCCAAGGCTTACGCCGAGCGCCGCAAGCAAAGAGGCCAGACCTATATCGCGGTTGCCTGCGGCGCCAACATGAACTTCGAGCGCCTGCGCTTTGTCGCCGAGCGCGCCGAACTGGGCGAGAAACGCGAAACCATCCTGGCAGTCACGATCCCCGAGCGACCCGGCAGCTTCAAGCAGTTCTGCTCGCTGCTCGGGGCGCGCAACGTCACCGAGTTCAACTATCGCTACGCAGACCCCGCGGAAGCCCATGTGTTCGTCGGCGTGCAGGTGCGCAATCGCGATGAGACCCGCAAGCTCATCGCGCGGCTGCGCCGCAAAGGGCTGCCGACGCTCGATTTCAGCGACAACGAAATGGCCAAGCTGCACGTGCGCCACCTGGTGGGCGGCCGCTCGCCCTCGGTCGAGAACGAGATGCTTTACCGTTTCGAGTTCCCGGAGCGCCCGGGAGCACTGATGAATTTCCTCGACAGCATGAGTCACGACTGGAACATCAGCCTGTTCCACTACCGCAACCACGGCGCCGACTACGGGCGCGTGTTGGTGGGAATGCAGGTGCCGCCGCGCGATCAGGCGGCGTTCCGCAGGTTTCTCTCGCAACTCGGCTACGCGCACTGGGACGAGACCCGGAACCCGGCCTATTCGCTGTTTTTGGCCTAAATCGTGCTCTACTTCTGCGGACGTCATTTTATAATCGTCAGTTGACCGACTCATCCTTGCTGCGCATAGATTGACGCCGTGAAAAGAAGCCTTGCCGTATTGCTGTTCACCTCCTGCGCGGCATTGGCCGCGCCAGACGACGAAGTTTTCCTCGACGCGCGCGAAGCGTTCCAGCGCGGCGACATCGCACGGCTGGACCGGCTTGCCAAGCAGCTCGACAATGACTATCCGCTCGCCCCGGATGTGCGGTACTGGCAACTGCGTTCGCGCCTCGCCGACCTGTCTCCTGGCGAGATCAAGAACTTCCTGGCACGTTACAACAACAGCCTGGTCGCCGACCGGTTACGCGCGGACTGGCTGCGGCAACTGGCGAAAGATCGCGACTGGCCGGGTGTCCTGCGCGAATACCCGCAGCTCACCACCGAAGACCCCGAGCTGGTCTGCTTTGTCTATCAGGCGCGCCTGGCGCGGGGCGAATCCGGGATTCTGACGCAGGCACGGCCGCTGTGGTTCACCGCGCAGGTCCTCGCGGAGAGCTGCCTGCCCTTGTTCGAGTTGATGTTCAAGAACGACATACTCACCGTCGAAGACAGCTGGACCCGAATCCGGCTTGCGCTGGAAATCGGCAACTTGAGCGGCGCCAGGATGTTGCTCGGTTATCTGCCGGCGGCGCAACGCCCGGATCCGAAAACGCTGGATTCGATATCGCGCCGGCCGCAAGGCTATCTGGACCGCTCCCCGCTGCCGTTGAAGACCCGCGCCCAGCGCGAACTGGCGATCTACGCGCTGTACAAAACCGCGGAGGGCTGGCCGCAAACCGCCGCCGACCGGCTGCACAGAATCGCCAAGGAATTGCCGGACGCCGAGCGCGAGTACGCGTGGGCGCAAATCGCCTCGGGCGCCGCGCGCAACCTTCATCCGGATGCGCTTACCTGGTTCAGGAACGCGGGCAACGGCATCAACGATCGCCAGCTCACCTGGCGTGCCCGCGCCGCGCTGCGCGCCGGCAACTGGAACGAGGTGCTCGCCGCCATCGAGGCAATGTCGCCGGCGGAGTACAAATGGCCGCAGTGGCGCTACTGGAAAGCGCGCGCGTTGTCGGCACTGGGCCGCCAGTCGGAAGCCAACGCGCTGCTGGCACCGCTTTCCAACCAATTCAACTTCTACGGCCAACTCGCGGCAGAGGAACTCGGCGCCTCGATCAGTACGTTGCCGCAGACCTACCGGCCCGACGACGACGAAATCGAGGCAATCGCCAAAGACCCCGGCATCGTGCGCGCGCTGACGCTGTACGGCATCGGTCTGCGTTACGAAGGCGCGCTGGAATGGCAGTGGGCCGTTAAGGACTATGAAGACAAGCAGTTGCTGGCCGCCGCCGAACTGGCGTCACGCAACCAATGGTACGAACGCGCCATCGACACCGCAGAGCGCACCGTGTTGCTGCACAACTTCGGGTTGCGCTACCCCACCCCGTATCGCGAGGTGGTGCAGGATTACGCCAGCCAGCTCGACCTCGACGAAGCCTGGATCTACGGCCTGGTTCGCCAGGAGAGCCGCTTCGCGCACACCGCCCGATCCACCGCCGGCGCCAGCGGATTGATGCAGTTGATGCCGTCCACGGCACGCTGGGTGGCGAAACGCCTGGGCTTGAGCGGCCATCACACCACGCTCACTGCGACGGCGGACTCCAATATCGTGCTGGGTACCTACTACCTGCGCCAGATGATGGACTCGCTGGATAACCAAATTGTGCTCGCCTCGGCCGGCTACAACGCCGGCCCGCGCCGCGCGCGCGAGTGGATAGCCGACCGCCCTCTCGAGGGCGCGGTTTATATCGAGACGATCCCGTTCGTCGAAACGCGCGAGTACGTCAAGCGGGTCATGAACAATACGCTGTGCTATGCGCGGCTGCTGCGCCAGACGGGACCCAGTCTGCGCGAGCGGCTTGGCACCGTTCCCGCCAGGACGCCGCAGAACAACTGAACGTAAGCGGCATTCGCCGACTTATAATTGCTTCCCCACGGGCTCTCGCCGCGCAATTCCGTCGCGTCGACGACATGAAAATCAGTTCGGTGTGCGTGATCGGCGGTTCAGGATTTTTAGGCAGCCATATCGTTCATCTGCTGGCGGCGCGGGGAATCCGGGTACGGGTGCCGACTCGTCATCGCGAGCGAGCCAAGGCGCTGATCGTGCTGCCGACGGTAGATGTGGTGAACGCCGATGTTCACGAGCCGGCGACGCTTTCGCGCCTGGTCGCCGGAGCCGATGCGGTGGTGAGCCTGGCCGGCATCCTGCACCAGAGGCGCAAAGGCGACTTCGCCCGCACCCACACCGAGCTTCCGCGCAGGCTGGTGGACGCCTGCCGTGAACAGGGCGTACATCGGCTGCTGCACGTTTCCGCGCTCGGGGCGGCGCACGATGCCCCCAGCGAGTACCTGCGCTCGAAGGCCGGCGGTGAACAGCAAATCCGCGTGGCGCAGGCGGCCGGCATCCACACCACGATATTCCGCCCCTCGGTGATCTTCGGGCGCGAGGACAGCTTTCTCAATCTGTTCGCACGCCTGGTGGGCAGTCTGCCGGTAATAGTGCTGGCAAGCCCGCAGGCGCGCTTCCAGCCCGTGTTCGTCGAGGATGTGGCGCGTGCCGTGGTGCTGAGCCTCGGGGAAGCGCGCACCGCCAACCAAAGTTATGAAATTTGCGGCCCCGGGATCTACACCTTGCAGCAGTTGGTCGAGTACGTCTGCCTCGTGCTCGGACTGGTGCGGCCGATCATCCCGCTTAACGACCCGCTTTCCTACCTGCAGGCGTGGATGATGGAGTGGCTGCCGGTGAAGCTGATGACGCGGGACAACTATTACTCTATGAAAGTGGACAGCGTCTGTGCTTGCCCGTTTCCCGGCGTGTTCGGCTTCGCGCCGACAGCGCTCGAGGCAGTGGTGCCGCTTTATCTCGCCGAAAATACCCCGAAGGCGCGGTACCGGTGGTTCCGTTTCCGCGCCCGCCGTTGATTTTCAGAACGCGCGTTCCCGCCCGGTGCGTCTGTTAGGAGCTGTTCGATGTCCAATCCCACCCTGGTAATCGGCAACAAGGCCTATTCCTCCTGGTCGCTGCGTCCGTGGCTGCTGATGATGCACGCCGGAATCGCCTTCGTCGAAGTTCGTATTCCGCTCTATCGCCAGGACAGCAAGGAGACGATCCCGCGTTACTCGCCCGCCGGCCGCGTACCCGTGCTGGTCGACGGCAGCCTGACGGTGTGGGACTCGTTGGCGATCTGCGAATATCTCGCCGAAAAGCATCCGGAAAAGCGGCTCTGGCCGGCCGACACCCGGGCACGGGCCAACGCGCGCTCGATAAGCGCCGAAATGCATTCCGGATTCGTCAACCTGCGCGGCCAGATGGCGATGAACGTGCGGCGCCGGATGCCGGGGCGCGGCAGAGCCCCTGAGGTGCTGGCCGAGATTTCACGCATCCAGGCGATGTGGAACGACTGTCGCGCACGCTTCGGCGCCGACGGGCCGTTTCTCTACGGCGAGTTTTCCGTCGCCGACGCCATGTATGCCCCGGTGGTGTCGCGCTTTCACACTTACGAAGTGGAACTGAAAGGCGGCGCGCGCGAGTACGCCGAGTTCGTGTACGCGCTTGCGGCAATGCAGGAGTGGATCACCGGGGCGAACGCCGAGACCGAGGTCATCTCCGAATACGAACCATGAAGATCTACGCCGTCGGTGGTGCGGTGAGGGACAGTCTGCTCGGGCGCGAGGTGGCGGACCAGGACTACGTCGTGGTCGGCGCAACTCCCGAACAAATGGAGCGGCTGGGCTACCGGCGAGTGGGAAAGGATTTTCCGGTTTTCCTGCATCCGCAGACCCACCAAGAGTACGCGCTGGCACGAACCGAAAGGAAGACCGCGCGCGGCTACAAGGGCTTCGATGTATACGCTGCGCCGGAGGTGACGCTGGAGCAAGACCTGGCGCGCCGCGACCTCACCATCAACGCGATCGCCCGCGACCAGCAAGGCAACATCATCGATCCCTTTCACGGCGTGGCCGACCTCAAGGCCGGGATATTGCGCCACGTCAGCCCGGCCTTCGTCGAGGACCCGGTACGGGTGCTGCGCGTGGCGCGCTTTTCCGCCCGCTTCGGATTCAGCGTTGCGCCGGAGACGCTGGAATTGATGCGGGAGATGGTCCGCAACGGCGAGGTGGACCATTTGGTTGCGGAACGAGCCTGGCAGGAAATCTCCCGCGGACTGATGGAAGCCACGCCCTCGCGCATGTTCCTGACGCTACGCGAGTGCGGGGCGCTGGCGCGAGTCCTTCCCGAAATCGATGCGCTGTACGGCGTGCCGCAACCGCAGGAGCATCACCCGGAAGTGGACACCGGGGTACACATCATGCTGGTGGTGGATTACGCTGCCGCGCGGAACTTTTCGCTGCCTGTGCGCTTTGCCGCGCTCACCCACGATCTGGGCAAGGGCGCGACTCCGAAGGCGCGGTGGCCGAAGCACCATGGCCACGAGCACAAGAGCGTCGAACTGGTCGAGAAGTTGTGCCAGCGGCTGCGTGCGTCGAATGAGTGCCGCGAACTGGCAGTGCTGGTGGCGCGCTACCACGGCGACGTGCACCGCGCCGAAGAGTTGCGCCCGGGCACGATACTGAAGCTGCTTGCCGCAACCGACGTATTCCGCAAACCGGAGCGGTTCGAGGAGTTCGTCGACGCCTGCGCCTGCGACTTTCATGGCCGAACCGGCTATGAGCAACGCGCGTATCCGGCCGCGGATATTCTGCGATGCGCCGCTGCTGCCGCCCGCGCGGTGGACGCCGGCGCAATTGCCCTTGAAGTTGACGACCAAGGCCGGATTCCCGGCGCAATCGAGGCCGTCCGCCTGGAGGCCGTCACCGAAGCGCTGGCGGCTGCGCGTCAACGCGGAACAGGTGCGAAAGGAAATTCATGACTACATGAAGGCGCACCGCCAGGAGCGCAAGAAGAGCTGAGTACCACGGTTGCGGAACGGGAAGCGGACAGGCTCGCCTGTCCGTTTTTCATGTCAGCATCCAGTAGATCAAGCTAGCCAGCAGCGACAGCATCACCGTGGAGCCGATGGCAAACGAGTAGCGCTGTCCGTTACGCTGGATGTCGATATCGCCGGGCAGGCGCCCGAAACCGACTTTGCGCAGCCAGGGAGACAACACGCCCAGCAGCAACAGCGCGATGACCAGCGCCAGCAGCCATTTCAACATGTCTCTCTCCGTTCGTCCGGAAAAACAAAAATCTCACCACGAAGACACTCAGGTCAGTACCCCCTTGAGGGGTGCGAAGACACGAAGAGAGGCAAGACAAAAACCAAACTTCTCAACGCAAAGATGCAAAGAAGTGAGAAGAAATTCTTATTTGCGGCATACCAGTTAGGACATGGCCTGAAGCTCAGGTCTGCACCAAAACCTGGTTTTCTTCGTGCTCTTCGTGCCTTCGTGGTAAGCATTTCGATTTTTCGCATTATACGGGCGCGACTCCTGCTTTCCTTTAGAATTCGGCACACGTCCCCCGGCATTCATCAGGAGCGCGCGTTGATCGATCTGTACACCTGGAGCACGCCAAACGGCCGTAAGGTTTCCATGATGCTCGAAGAACTGGGATTGCCCTACGACGTACACCCGATCGATATCGGCAAAGGCGATCAGTTCAAGCCGGAATTCGTGGCCGTCAGTCCGAACGGCAGGATTCCTGCGATCGTCGACTACGAGGGGCCGGAGGGCAAGCCTTATGCGCTGTTCGAATCCGGCGCGATCCTGCTGTATCTGGCCGAAAGGACCGGCCGATTCCTGTCCACGCGGACGACCGAGCGCTTCGACGCCATTCAGTGGCTGATGTTCCAGATGGGCGGGGTCGGGCCGATGTTCGGCCAGACCCATCACTTCCTGCGCGCCGCGCCGGAACCAGTTCCTTACGCGATCGCGCGCTACGGCAAGGAAACGCGCAGGCTGTATGCGGTACTGGATCAGCGTCTGGCCGACCGCGACTGGCTCGCAGCGGAATATTCCGTCGCGGACATCGCCACCTATCCGTGGGTCGCCCGTCATGACTGGCACAAGGTCGAGCTGGCCGATTTTCCGAACGTCAAGCGCTGGTTCGACACGATCGGGGCGCGCCCGGCGGTACAGCGCGGCATGAAGGTCCCGGCGCCGCGCTGACACGACGACGCCATTAATCCATGAACGCCGCGATTCCATCCAAGATAGGCAAATATCCGGTGATCCGCGAGATCGGGCACGGCGCGACCAGCCGGGTCTATCTGGGCCGTGATCCGTTTGCCAACCGGGATGTTGCGATCAAGCTGGTGAGCTACGATGCCGGCGTGAATACGGATTTGCAACGGCGCTTCCACAAGGTTTTCATCAACGAGGCCTCGCTGGTCGGCAAGCTGATCCATCCGCACATCATGGCCATCTACGACGCCGACGTGGCGGACGCCTTCAGCTACATCGTCATGGAGTACGTGGATGGCCCGACTCTGGAGCATTACTGCAACGTAGCCAGCCTCCTGCCGGTAGAGCGGGTGGTGGAAATTGCGTTCAAATGCAGCCTGGCACTGGAATTCGCACACCGGCGCGGGGTGATCCACCGCGACATCAAGCCGGCAAACATCCTGATCAGCGCGCAGGGCGACATCAAGATCAGCGACTTCGGCGTGGCACTGCAGGCGGAAGCCGAGCACACTCACCTCCAGGGCGTCGGTTCACCGTCGTACATGTCTCCCGAGCAGGTGCAGGACAAGGAGCTGTCGCACCAGACCGACATCTACTCGCTGGGCGTGGTGATGTACCAGTTGCTGACCGGCAAGCTGCCATTCGTCGCCGCCACCAAGGCCAGCCTGCTCTACCAGATCATCAACATCGAGGCGCTTCCGCCTTCCACGCATCGCACCGATATGTCGCCCGACCTCGACCGCGTAGTGATGCGCGCGCTCACCAAGGAAGTAAGAAACCGTTACCAGACCTGGGGAGACTTCAGCCGCGAACTTACTCAGACTTACCGTCACCTGGAATTGCCGCCGGAGTCGATTTCCGACACCGAGAAGTTCAACGCCATCAAGGCGCTGCCCTTCTTCCACGATTTTCGCGACGTGGAGATCTGGGAGACGGTGCGCATTGCGTCCTTCCGCCGCATCCAGCCCGGCAAGATGGTGATCCGCGAGGGCGATATCGGTGAGAGTTTTTACATTGTCGCCTCCGGCGAGGCGCAGGTAGCCAAGGCAGGGAACCTGCTCGACACGCTGCGCGCCGGCGATTGCTTCGGCGAAATCCTCTACTTCGAAAAAACCCGCGCGCGGCGGATCACCACCATCTCCTCCACCACGCCTCTCGCCCTCATCGAAATCAAGGCCGCGGCATTGCAGAAAGCCACCGACGCCTGCCAGAAGCAGTTCAATCAGGCGTTTCTGCGCATCCTCATCGACCGGCTGACCTGGGCGAACAGCCGGCTCTCGGCCAGAAGTTAGCAGTTTGACTGAGAAAAAAGCTTGAACCCTGCACCGCAGAGATCACAGAGAATTCTTTTCAATACCTTATTTTCTATACCTTCCCTTCAATACCCCCTTGAGGGGTGCGCTCGACGGGTGCCCTTGAGGGGTGCGAAGAAACGCGAAGAGAATCAATTCGGAGCCATAAAATGCAGTTTTGTGGATCGGCGACCGGCTCGCGCAACAGATCCCCATGAGGGCAGTGCACATACTTGCCGCCGCGCTGTTCATCCTGGTTGGCGTGCTAACC
>CAYNFN010000500.1:0-3160 GCA_964396485.1 uncultured Alcaligenaceae bacterium | reverse complement strand
GGGGCCGAGGACTGAGTAAAAGCAGTGACTCAGTACCAAGTACCCAGTGCTCAGTGCGAGAACGGCAAGGCCGAGGGCCGAGTAACGGCGAGAGGAAAGAGGAAAGTAAGGGCGAGGACTCAGGACTGAGGGCCGAGGACTGAGTAAAGGCGAGGACTCGGGATTCAGCGAGAAGAGCAGGGCCGAGAAAAGGTGAGTGGAAAGTAAGGGCGAGGACTCAGGACTGAGGGCCGAGTAAAGGCGGGGACTGAGGACGGAGGACTGAGGACTGAGTAAAAGCAGTGACTCAGTACCAAGTACCCAGTGCTCAGTGCGAGAACGGCAAGGCCGAGGGCCGAGAAAAGGCGAGAGGAAAGAGGAAAGAGGAAAGAGGAAAGAGGAAAGAGGAAAGAGAGGGGCGGCTGCATTGCGGCCGCCTTTTTTATGGCCGTAACCCGGCCCGTCTTGGCAACGAAAAAGTTTGACTATGCGACGTAAGCGTCCGCGTATATACTTCGCGTATCTATTCTAGAGGGTGCGGACATGAAAACAGCGAAAATATTTCGTCATGGCAACAGCCAGGCCGTCCGGTTGCCGAAGGACTTCCGGTTCGATGCGACCGAAGTGGTCATTGAAAAGGCGGGCGACGTCGTTCTTCTGATCCCAAAACGCCATTCGGCCACGAACCTCAAGGAGGTTCTCGATGGATTCAAAGGCCCAATCGACCGCGCGCAGCCGGATGCGGCGGAGGGCCGCAACTGGTGAAGCGGTTCCTTCTGGATACGGATACCTGCATCTATCTGATCAATCGCCGGCTTGGATACGATAGCATTCTCGGTCATGTAGAGGGCAAGAGCTACGGAGATGTCGTCGTTTCCAGCATTACTTTCGCGGAGCTGATGTACGGGATCGCCAAGAGCCAGTTTCAGAGGCAGAACCAGCGTACGGCACGTCTGTTCTTTGCGCACTTTCCGATTCTTCCGTTCGATCAAGCCGCCGCAGAAGCTTATGGACAGATTCGGGCGGGACTGGAGACGCGGGGTTCTCCCATTGGGCCGCTGGACACGTTAATCGCAGCGCACGCAGTCAGCGTCGGTGCCGTTATCGTGACAAACAATACGAAGGAATTCTCGCGGGTTCCGAGTCTCGGCGTTGAGAACTGGAGCAGGTAGAAGAGGAAAGATAGGATCGGGTGCTGCGTAAGCGCGGTGCTCGGTGCGAGAAGAGCAGGGCCGAGGACTGAGGACTGAGTAAAGGCGAGTGCTGCGTACCCCTCAAGGGGGTATAAAAAAGAATGCTGTGTGCTGCCGAAGGGCAGCGGAAAGATAAAAGAGGAAAGTAAGGGCGGTGACGGGTGATGGGGAACGGCGAGGATGATCCCCTCCGGGGACAAGTGAGTAGGAAAAAGCGGACTTCGAAAGGCGGACTGGGAAAGGCGAAGGTGTTACGAATCCTCGGCATTTCTTGATAAGTGCTGAGGTTTCGTAACAAAATGAGGCTATGCCTCAAAACCTCAGTCAGACCGAACGCATTCTTCGGTCCGCAGAAAGACGCGGCGTGCTGCGTCCCCGGGACCTGGATCGTCTCGGAATTTCCCGTACCGTTCTCTCCCGCCTGCACGCCGCAGGCAAGCTTGTGCGCCTGGGACGAGGGCTTTATGCGCTTTCCGAGGCACCCGGAAGGACCGAGCATCAGGGATTGATGGAGGTGGCAAGCCGTGTGCCGCAATCCGTGATTTGTCTTCTCTCTGCGCTTCGATTTCACGGTCTTACGACGCAAGCGCCATTCGAAATCTGGATTGCCGTCGATCGCCAGGCGTGGCGGCCCAGGATCGACTACCCGCCCATCCGCGTCCTGCGCTTTTCGGGACGGGCGCTTACTGAGGGCATTGAAACTCATTCGATCGGCGGCGTGAAAGTGCGGATCTTTGGTCCCGCAAAGACCGTCGCCGACTGCTTCAAGTATCGGAACAAGTTCGGTCTTGACATTGCCCTGGAAGCGCTGCGCGATGTGTGGCGGGAGAAAAAGGCGACGATGGACGAATTGCTCCGCTACGCGCGCGTTTGCCGGGTAGAGCGTGTAATGAGGCCGTATCTGGATTCGCTCGCGTGACAGCGAGGCCGATCAAAAATCTACCAGCCTCTGTTCGGCAGCGGCTTTTGGATCTTGCGCGCTCGAAGGGGGAGGCCTACGCGACCGGTAGAGGTGCTGATCTCTGGGGTGCGTTTCTCCGCCGCAGTTCCCTGGAAAAGGGAGCGCCGGAATTTCGGGAGATCGTCTCTTTTATCCAACGGTTTCTAGAGCCGGTGGCGGTGGGTCTGCGGAGTGGCCAGCCCTTCGACGCTGCCTGGGCGCCAGGCGGTCCGTGGCGCAGGGACGGCCTCAGAGCTCGGCGCGCGGGACAGTTGGTGAAGCCGTGAAAGCCGTGACGAACGTGATGGCGTGACGAGGTAAAGGCGAAATACAGTGTTAAGGGGAAAGGTTAAAGCGGAAAGTAAGAGCACAAACGCCATTGCAAGCCACGAGACACAAAAACAGGATTGAAAATTGAGCGCTGAGGATTCTTTTCAATACCTTCCCTTCAATAACTTCTTCTCAATACCTTCCTTTCAATACCTTCATTTCAATACCCGCTCGACGGGTGCCCTTGAGGGGTGCGCTCGACGGGTGCACTTGAGCGGTACTGAGTAAAGGGGGAAATATACAGCGGACGAATTACGCTGCCTGCAACAGGAACTCAACCTTAATTGCCTCGAAGGGAAAGACAATACCCCCGCCTTCAGCCCGATCCAGTACGCCGGCATTGAGCAAAGCCGTCACATCGCTGTGCACTGCTTTGACGTCACGGTCGACTCGCCGGGCTGCCTCACGGATGGACACCGGCCCCGCCCCGATTCCGTTGGAAGAGATCCTCGAAGTCAGCACGGGGAGTATCGAGGCGCAGCAGGCCATGTTGTGATTTCCAAGGTGTTGAGCCTGTTGCGCTGATGTCGCCTGTTGGATCAGTAGTGTCTTATAAATTTGACAATGTAGGCTACATCGTCTATTTAATGAGACATGTCAAAGATCGGTCGCCCCATTTTCCCTCAAGCCGAGCGCCAGGCGGTTGCCCTGGGGCAGCGGCTGCGTGACGCCCGCCTGCGGCGCCGGATGACCACGCTCGCCATGGCGGATCGGGCGG
>CAYNFN010000499.1:0-13920 GCA_964396485.1 uncultured Alcaligenaceae bacterium | reverse complement strand
TGGCGACCGCCTCCAGTACAATCCGCTGCAGAGCGAAGACGGCCGTAGGTTCGAGGGCCTCGATCCGCGGCAGCTCGGCTACTTCCCATACAAGGTGGACGCCCGCCGGTTCGAGCAATGGCTCCAGCCGGTATCGAAGATTGCCGAGCACGGCGCCAAGGTCGCCCTCGGGCGGCTCCAGCGCATCGATCGCGATGCGCAGCTCCTGCAACGCTTCCCTCACGCGCTGTTCGATATGGGGGTCTTCCCCCTTCGTCTGCACGTATCGCAGCAGGCCGACGAGGCTCGCCCCCAGCCCGTCATGTATGTCGGTGATGATGCGCTGGCGCTCGCGTGTGCGTGCCTGCTGGCGTAACGTATCTTCGCGTTCCGCGTGGTACGCCTCCAGCTCGCGCGCCTTTTCCGCGACGCGGCGCTCCAATTCGAGATTCGATTGCTCCATGCGCCAGAAGGCGGCGACGTGCCGCTCGAAGATTGCCGCGCCGATGGCAATCAGCATCCAGGGAACATGAAAGTGGCGGATGATGTGACTCTCGATATCGACCCAGCCGAGATACCGCATGACTTCGTGGAACATCAGGACCGCCATCAGCAACAGCGCAGTCACTTGGAGCAGGTACGGCCACTTCAGCGCCCGCTTTGGGGCGACGAGCATGATCGCTACGCCCGTAAGCAGCAAGACGGTGTTGATCGTGTCCCAGCCAAGGAGTACCCAGAGAGTCCTAGTACCGGTGAGCCAAAGCGGGCAGGTGACCTCGACGATCAGGAAGGCATACAGAGCCGCCTCGAAGCGCGGCCACCGCAATCCGGCGGTTCGCAGGCACAGGATGACGGCGGGGATAACGAGACCGTACGTCTCGTAAATGTCCAACACGCCAAGCAGCAGCGGAAGGTCAGACCAGCGCAGCACGTTTCGCAGCAAACTGACCACGGCCCACGACAGGCAGGTAACGCTGTACCAGAGCATCACGTTGTCGCTTCGCCGGGCAAGCCACAAGAACAGGGTGATCAGTCCAGCGGTGAACGCCATGGCAAGAATCACGCGGTGCGCGGGAAATCCAAGCTCGCTGGTCAATACCGAGATCCGTCGGATTTCGCGCGCGTTGCCAAATGTCACCCGGCCAAGTCCGTGCATGGCGATGGCCTCGGAAGTCGCATTCATACGGACATGAATCACGTTATCACCGGCGCGGAACAAGCTGGGTTGCATGGTGAAGTAGATCGTGGTGCCAAATCTCCGGCTGCTATTGGCAATGTAATCGCTCGATCGGCCGACATGATTTCCATTGACGTAAACCTGGAACCCTTGTGATCGCAGGTGCTTCAGAAACATCGCCCGCCCGCTTTCGGGAGCTTGCGGAAGGTCGAACTGGATGCGGTACCAGCCCGGCCCTTCCTTACCGGGGCTCGTGCGGCGCCACTCGTGGGGCAGCGATACCGGCTGCCATTCCCCAGTATCGTCCGGCGGGCGGGTGGATTTGCTTAATACGAAATCCGCACGCTCGAAGACGGTTGTCGATTCGGGCTGCGCGGCATTTACCAGGTTTGCGGCCGACAAGGCAATGACAACCACGACCAAGCACATGTTCGCCAGACGCGAGCGCTCCATGATTCCATGACCCCCGCTTGCGATCGCTCCTAATTGAAGTGCCCGTGATCCAGTTGACAATATCGTCATGGCAAGACCTCCTCCGGCCCGGTTGCTCCTGGCCGCCCAACGGGTAGCTCGGCGCATCAGTGCCCCGAAGGGACATTATCGGATATTCCGCGCGCCGGGGACCTTCCCATGAATATGGGATGGACGAAGCGCAACCGCCGGATGCTCAATTCATGGCGCCAGCCTCCTAAGAGCCCGTAACATAATGAAACACACGCTGCGCTGTCACGGTTTTGGCAACGCGGGACCAGCGGCACTGCCGGACCTCGCACTGAGCGTGCACCGAGCCCGTAGCAGCGGGCCAAAACCGTGGCCAGCTCAAGGGGGTTGCGGCCAGAATCGCCCCTAGCTTTGTCGCTCGGCTTGCCAATACAGCGAGTATTGGCTGCACCTCGCTTCGCGCTATCGACGATTCTGGCTCGCAACGCACGCGCGTTTCATTATGTTACGGGCTCTAAACGCGTTGATGCGGGCGGGGCTAGCGCGGGGAGGAAACGGATGTAGTGTTTCGCGCGCGGCTGAGTGAGACGTATGGTTAGGTTTCGGATACACAGAATTTAGTTAGCTGCTTTCGGGTTCGGCCACGTATAACCACGCGAAAGAAAGCAAAGGACATAACGGTCTGTCGCCTCATTGTTGCCCTGTTCTCCTAAGTATCCGGACAACGTTGTCATCATACTTGGCGATTTATCGCTTCTGGCTACTGGACGGCCTCTATGAAAGAATTTCAGGGTTGACCGTCCCTGTAGCGGTGCTTTTTCTGCCACAGTCAATGGAGGTTTAGCACGAGCGTCGCTGACTGCTGACTGGTAGCACTCCCCAATGTTTTTGCTTCGCTGCTCAAGCGAAAGGTCGGGCGGAGGTAGGAGCGATGACCCGTCATCTCGCTGCGGCGCACCTGCGCAACCGAAAAGAACAGTTGAAACACATGCGACTGCGATCATTCCCTTACGCATGAGATATCTCCTCAAGAAACCTAACGTGAATTCGACTTCCGAATCGCCGTATATCGTGGCACCTCCCTCTTCAAACGGCGGGAAGGTCCTTGATTTTCCCCAGTTTCTCAAATACTGTTATTAAACACAGTGCCTGTCAAGTCGGGTTATTTGCCGCCGTAAAAGGAAATAGGCTGCGTGGAGGTCGAATAATGTTAACCGAATCAAGGAATTCGTCAACCGAAACTCCCGGCCCCCGCCTCCTGGATAGGCTGCGAGATGCGATAAGACGCCGGCATTACAGTCGGCGGACGGAGGAGGCGTACATCCATTGGACCAAGCGATTCATCTTTTTCCACGGGAAAAGACATCCTTCCGAACTCGGGGAGGTGGCTGTGACGGCATTCCTGAATCACCTGGCCACAGACCGAAAGGTTGCTGCTTCTACCCAAAACCAAGCGCTCTCGGCCTTGCTTTTTCTCTACAAGGAGGCGCTCGGAACGGAACTCGACTGGCTCGACGGACTGGTTCGCGCAAAACGTCCCCAACGAATGCCGGTAGTGCTGACGAGGGAGGAAGTGGAGAAAATTCTCTGTACTCTTGAAGGTACTAAATGGCTTATGGCCAGTATTTTGTACGGAACCGGCATGCGATTGATGGAGTGTCTGCGATTACGGGTCAAGGATGTGGACTTCGGTTACAGCCAGATTCTGATACGGGACGGCAAGGGCGAGAAAGATCGGATCACCATGCTTCCAAGGCGGCTAATCGACCCTTTGCAGAGGCAGTTACAGAAAGTGCGCCAGTTTCATGATCGGGACTTGCGAGAGGGTTTTGGCGAGATTCATTTGCCTTATGCGCTCGCGTGCAAGTATCCGCGCGCAGGCTTCGAATGGGGTTGGCAGTACGTATTTCCCTCGAAGAACCGGTCGACCGATCCTGAAGATGGGGTCGTTCGACGGCATCATGTCGACGAAACGGTACTCCAGAGAGCCGTCAAGAGCGCAGTCCGCGCTTCTGGAATCTCAAAGCCGGTGCACTGTCATACCTTTCGTCATTCATTCGCCACCCACCTGCTGCAGTCCGGTTACGACATCCGTACCGTCCAGGAATTGCTCGGACACTCGGACGTATCCACCACGATGATCTACACCCACGTGCTCAATCGCGGCGGCCGGGGTGTGTTGAGCCCGCTCGATGCGCATTGAATCGACCCCGGCCCGCAAACCATGACCGCGGCGACCTGCGAGCTTTGTTTAAAGTGGTTAAAGGGGCCTGGTTAAAGCGGCCAGGGTCGAATTATTCGGCGACCCGGCCCTGCCCCATTGCCACGCGGCATTGCATCAGGCCAGCACGTAGCTGGTCTTCACCGTGGTGAAGAACTCCACCGCGTAGCGGCCCTGCTCGCGCGGACCGTAGCTCGAGCCCTTGCGTCCGCCGAAGGGCACGTGGTAATCCACCCCGGCCGTCGGCAGGTTCACCATCACCATCCCGGCCTGCGCGTTCTTGCGGTAATGTGAAGCGTGCTTCAGCGAGGTCGTCACGATGCCGGAGGAAAGCCCGAACGGCGTGTCGTTGGCGACCGCCAGCGCCTCGTCGTAATCTTTGACCATCACCACTGATGCCACCGGGCCGAATACCTCCTCGCGGTTGATGCGCATGCTGTTCACGGTATCGGTGAACAACGCTGGTTCGAGGTAAAAGCCTTCGGTGTCGCGCTTGAGCAGGTTGCCGCCGAAGGCGAGCTTGCCGCCTTCCTTCTTGGCTTCCTGTATATACATGAGGTCCTGGTTGAGCTGGCTTTTGTCGACCACCGGACCGACGTCGGTGCCCTGCTTCACGGCGTTGTCAATCTTCAGTCCCTTGAGCCGCTCTATCATGGCGGCGACGAATTTGTCGTGGATGCCCCTGGTGACGATCAGACGCGAACTCGCGGTGCAGCGCTGGCCGGTGGAGAAAAATGCGCCGTTGACCGCACATTCGACTGCGGTTTTCAGGTCGGCGTCGTCCAGCACCACCAGCGGGTTCTTGCCACCCATCTCGAGCTGGAACTTGGCCATGCGGGCGATGGCTTTCGCGGCGATTTGGCGGCCGGTCTCCACCGAGCCGGTGAAGCTGATCGCGTCCACACGTTTGTCATTGACCAGCGTTTCGCCGACCACGCTCCCCCGCCCCATCACGAAATTAAAGACGCCCTTGGGCACTCCGGCGTCAACGATGATTTTCGCGATCGCGTGCGCCATGCCGGGCACCAGGTCGGCGGGCTTGAACACCACCGTGTTGCCATACGCGAGAGCCGGGGCGATCTTCCATGCCGGAATGGCCGCCGGGAAGTTCCACGGCGAAATGATGCCGACCACACCGATCGGTTCCCGGGTGAGTTCGACGTCGATGCCGGGACGCACCGAGGGCAGCAGTTCTCCGGAGCGTCGCAGCACTTCGCCGGCGAAAAACTTGAAGACGTTGGCCGCGCGCACCACTTCGCCGATGCCCTCCGGCAGCGTCTTGCCCTCTTCGCGCGACAGCAGCTTGCCGAGCTCATCCTTGCGGGCGAGGATTTCGTTGCCCACCTTGTCGAGCAGGTCGGCGCGCGCCTGGACGTTGAAAGTGGCCCAGGCCGGGAAAGCCGCGCGCGCCGCTTCGATGGCACGTTCGGTCTGCGCCTTGTCTGCCTGCGCGTACTCGGCGATGACGTCACTGGTATCCGAGGGATTGACGTCCTTGGAAGTGGTGGCGCCCGCGATCCATTCGCCGGCGATGTAATTCTGCAGTTGTTGTGCGCTCATAGGTCCTCCTGAGGGGGGCGATGTTAGTGTCCTGTTCCGCTGACTCGCGGCCGAAAACCCGACAAACCGGTACGCGTCCAGCAGACGCTTTCGCTTCGTTGAGGTAGGCATCGAAACATCATGCCCGTTCCGAAACCCCTTTGAAATGCCTGAAAGCCAATACCGGTCGGCCTTCCAGACCGATCCACCCACCCACTAACCCACACGACTTCCGGATGAGCCAGTTTGATTATGCGATACCGAACGAAGATCAGGTAGCAACACCTTTTGCGGCGCGTTCCCCGCGCCGTCCAAGTCGCCACGATGGCGCCGTCTCATGTCGCAGCAGAGCAGAGTAGGAGTTTCTGCTTCAAATGCAACAGGTCAGACTTGTCACCCTCTTCGCATCTTGACCTTTTCTCCCTCTCCACAAGTGGAGAGGGGCGGGGTGAGGCGGAGGGAGAGGGCGGGGGGTGAGGTGGTGGGCGTCCGGTATGAGAAAATGCCGGACTTTCCGATAGTTAATGAGATGCCCATGCATTCCCTTGCCGCCCGTTCCGCAGTCCGGCAGCTTCGCTCCTCGAAGATCCGCGAAGTCGCCAATACCGGGATGGGTAAAAAAGATGTGATCGCGTTCTGGTTCGGCGAACCGGATGAGGTCACCCCGGATTTCATCCGCCAGGCCGGAATCGAAGCTCTGAAACGAGGGGAGACTTTCTATACCGAGAACCTCGGAATTCCGGAATTGCGCGACGCTATCGGCAATTACCTCTCTCGCCTGCATCGCCGTGGCGAAACCGGGCACATCACCTCCGACAACATTGCGGTAACCAGTTCCGGAATGTCTGCGCTGATGCTGACTACCCAATCTCTGGTGGGACCGGGCGACCGCGTCGTGGTCGTCACGCCGGTTTGGCCGAACCTGGTTGAAATTCCCAAGATCCTCGGTGCCGAAACCGTCACTTTCCCGCTCAACTTCACGCCCGAAGGCTGGACGCTCGACCTCGAGCGCCTGCTGGCGGCGCTCGAACCAGGAACGCGTGCGGTTTACATCAACTCGCCGAACAATCCTACCGGCTGGACCATCACTCGTGAAGCCCAGCGCGCGATCCTCGAACATTGCCGCACGCACGGCATCTGGATCGTCGGCGACGATGCCTACCAGCGGTTCTATTACGGCAACGGTGCGGCACCGTCTTTTCTCGACATCGCCGACAGCCGCGATCGCGTCGTCAGCACCAACACGTTCTCGAAGTCGTGGCTGATGACCGGCTGGCGGCTGGGCTGGATCATGGCGCCGAGAGAACTCATTGCCAACCTCGGTACACTGCTGGAATACAACACATCGTGCGCACCGTGCTTTGTTCAACGGGCCGGCATCGTCGCGATCGAACAGGGTGAACCGGTGGTCGCCCGCACGCTCGCGCGCCTGCGAGGGGCGCGCGACTTCCTGGTGGCGCGGCTGCGCGAGATTCCCGGAATCGAGGCAACGCTGCCACCCGGCGCGATGTATGCCTTTTTCAAAGTGCACGACGTTACCGACAGTCTGGCGTTTTGCAAAAAGTTGGTTTCCGACGCGGGACTGGGCCTGGCACCGGGTATCGCCTTCGGTCCGGAGGGCGAAGGCTTCGTACGCTGGTGCTTCGCGGCAAGCGAGGAACGCCTTGCGCAAGGCGTCGAGCGTTTGAGGAAAATTGTCGTGCATCGTTGAAACAGGAAAGGAATGGCGTGACGGCAAAGACGCACACTTATCGAACCACGGTCCGCTGGACCGGCAATCGGGGCAGCGGTACATCCGCGTACCGGGCCTACGGCCGCAATCACGAGATCAGCGCAGCCGGCAAGCCGGTCGTGCCGGCTTCTTCGGACCCGGCGTTCAACGGCGACCCGGGCCGCTACAACCCTGAGGACCTGCTGGTTGCTTCGCTGTCCGGCTGCCACATGCTCTGGTACCTGCATCTTTGCGCGGTGAACAAGGTCGTGGTGCTCGAATACGAGGACAATGCGGCGGGCACCATTGAGGAAACCGCGGACGGCGGCGGCCACTTTGTCGAAGTCACCTTGCATCCGACCATTACCATTACTGCGCAGTCGAGCCTCGATACCGCGCGGCGACTGCACCACGACGCCCACGAAAAATGCTTCATCGCCAACTCGGTGAATTTTCCGGTGCACGTCCAGCCGGAGTTTCACACCGCTTCATAGACGGCGCGATCGTTGCGGTTTTCCCGCTGGCCACATGTCCGATTTCCTACCCAAGCTGAAGCAGCTCGAGCACGCCGCGTCGATCGTGTACGAGACGATGGCGCCGACTCCGCAATACGCCTGGCCGCTGCTGAAAGCGCAACTCGGTGCGGAAATCTGGGTCAAGCACGAGAACCACACGCCCACCGGCGCCTTCAAGCTTCGCGGTGGTCTTACCTACTTCCACGATCTCGCTAAACACAGGGACAGGCCCCTTGGGGTCATCAGCGCTACCCGCGGCAATCACGGGCAGTCGGTCGGCTACGCCGCCCGCCGCTACGGAATGTCCGTCACCGTGGTCGTGCCCCACGGCAACAGCGTCGAGAAGAACGCGGCGATGCGGGCACTCGGGGTCGGACTGGTCGAGCATGGCGCGGATTTTCAGGCGGCGCGCGAACGCGCGTTGTGGATCGCGCAACAGCGCGGTCTGCACATGGTGCCCTCTTTCCACCCGCTGCTGGTGCAGGGCGTGGCCTCGTACTCGCTGGAACTGCTGCGTGCGGTGCCGGATCTGGATGTGGCGTATGTGCCGATCGGATTGGGATCGGGGATCTGCGGGATGATTGCCGCACGCGAAGCCCTGAAGCTTAAAACGGAAATCGTCGGCGTAGTTTCCGAGCTTGCGCCCGCGTACGCGCTTTCTTTCGAGCAGAAGCGGGCAGTCGAGCACCCGGTCAGCACCCGCATCGCCGACGGCATGGCCTGCCGCACTCCCGAACCGGAGGCTCTGGAGATTCTCTGGCACGGGATGGCACGCGTGGTGCGGGTGACCGACGATGAAGTCGAAGAGGCAATGCGGCTGATGTATTCGGCGACGCACAACGTCGCCGAAGGTGCCGGCGCAGCCGGGCTTGCCGCCGCAACCAAGGAGCGCGGCCGGCTTGCCGGACGCAAAGCGGCAGTGATCCTGTGCGGCGCGAATGTGGACCGTGACGTTTACGCCCGGATTCTTGGCGGAAAGTGACCAAGGCTTGTCACCGGGACCCGGTGGCGCGAAGATTGGCATTAACTGACCGACGGACAACCACCATGATGGCCCGCGTTCCCCATTTCACGCGTCTCGTGTTTGCCGCGGCAGTCGTTTTCGCCGCACTCCTGCTGCTGCCCCGCAGTGCCGCATCCGCCGCGCCGGCGGTCGCAATCTATCGCGGCGAGGCGTCTGCCGCCTCCGGCCCGGGTCGAAGGATCGAGCTGCGGCTCTCGGCCGACGGAAAAATGGCCTGGCTCACCGATTACCGCAGTGATGGTCCGCCCATCACCGAGGAAGGTCGCTGGAACGCCATCTCGGTCGAGGAAATCGAGGTCATCGTCGAGCGCCGTGACGGCAAGCAGGTCGAGCCCTCCGCCGTTCGCCTGCTGAAGCAGGGCGAGACGCTGCGCACCACGGCGGCATCGGCTGCCGAATTCGGCAGTCAGGGCCTGCTGCTGAAGCTGGCCAAGGCGGCGGCGGCGCCGATTGCCGCGCCTGTAACCGGCGCGGTTTCTCCGGTCGGGGACTGGCAATGGGAAGGCCTGATTTCCTCCGCCGAGAAAGTCGCCGCCAACCAGCCGGAGCGCTACAGGCTGCAACTTCAGGCGGGCGGCAAGGCGCAGGTGCTTGCGGATTGCAACCGTGGCCAGGCCAGTTATTCATTTGACGGTCGCAGCTTCAACATCAGGATCACAGGAGTTACCCGCGCCGCGTGTCCGGCCGGCTCTCTCTCCGGGCGCTACCTCAAGGCGCTGGAAACGGCGGTCGGGCAGCGCGTCAGGGGCGAAAACCTGTTTCTCGATCTGCCGGCCGATGGCGGCTCCATGAAATTCGTACGGGCGAAATAATCAGGACCATGCCATTCGATCCGACCTCCCGGCGCGGCAATCGCGGCCGCAACGTGCTCGGCGGGCCGCTCGCCGATTGCTGCAACAATCCGGTGACCGGTTTCTTCCGAGACGGCTGCTGCAATACCGGCCCGGAAGATCCCGGGGCGCACGTCGTTTGCGTTCAGGTCACAAAGGAATTCCTGGAATTCTCGGTCGCACGCGGTAACGACCTGAGCACGCCGATGCCGGACTTCGGCTTCCCGGGGCTGAAACCCGGCGACCGCTGGTGCCTGTGCGCGGCGCGCTGGCGCGAAGCGCTGCGTGCCGCAATGGCGCCCTCGGTGGTCCTCACGGCAACCCACGAACGGGCGCTCGACTACGTGACCCTCGAAGAGCTCAAGAAATACGCGCTCGATCTCCAGTAGGCGCCGGAAAGAGCGCCGAGTGCCCAGAGAGAATCGCCCGACAATCAGAGCGTTGACGCGGAGAACGCAAAGAACGACTAGAAAGGGCGCAAAGAAATTCGGTAAGCCAGAATGGGGAATCGGGAACCAACCATTGCTTCCCTCGAAATGTTAAGCCCCAGTTACGTTCTTCTTTTTTCTGTTTTCCTCTGCGCGTCCTTTGCGTACCCCTCAAGGGGGCATTGAAAAGAATCTTTGCGGTGAGATTGAGGCCCTTCGCGCGCTAGCCCTTCTTCTTGAAGATGCGGTCGAGGTGCTCCATGTCGTTGACGACTTTCCAGTCCAACGCACCGGCCGTACGGGCGCGTTTTTCCCACCACTCCAGCCGGTCCATATAGCGGCGGGGATCCACGTTGTCGGTGTCGAGCTTGGTGACGTTGAGAGCGACCACGCGAATGCCATCGAGCCTGATCGGAAAGTCCCGCACCGTCTTGTAGTCGAGCTCTTCCTGCATGTCCGAGAAGATCACGATGGTCTTGCGCCCGGCCTGGGACTCGTTCAGGAACTCCGCGGCCAGGAGGATGCCGCCGGTGATGTCGGTGTGGCGGCTGCCTTTTGCGTCCTTCGTGGTCTTGGTGAAGGCGGCAAACTGCTCGCTGAACGCGCGCTTTTGCGCGTTGGCCGCAAGCGGGTCCTTGCCCAGGCTCACTTTGGCCACGATTTCCTTCTCGCTGAAACTGCGGCTCTTGACCCGCCCGACCGCAAGCGCGTCGCCGGGATTGAGCGTGCCCAGAAGATAGTTCACCACCTGCTGCGCCTTGCCTGTTTCCTTGGCGTAGGTGCCGGAAGTATCGATCAGCATGTACACCGCCTGGTTGTGACTGGTCTCGGGTCCGCAGGCAACGATGAACAGCAGTACCCCGAGCGCCGCAAGACTGGATGCCCCTTTCATAGCGCCTCCTCGGACCCGGCCGCGCGCTTGAGCGGCGGCACCGGGCGCAGCTTGTGGCCGGTTGCACCCTCGCGGTAGCGGACGATCCAGCGCTCGATCGCAAGCGGCACGAAGATGAACACGTCGTAGAGCATGATCGCCAGCTTGCCCGCCCCCCTGATCAGATTGGCGGCAAAGCGCAGCACGAACGCCAGTCCGCGCAACACCATCTCCAGGCCGGCACCGACCACGGTACGGCCGGAATTGATGAAGTACTCCAGCGGGATCGCCACGAACGCCAGCGCAAACGGCAGCGTGAAGCCCAGGATCATCTGGCCGAACGTCGGGATCCTGGTGACCCAGCTCGCCTCGGCCTGCGCCGCGCCGGCGACGGCGCCGAGCTGCTGTTTCAGCGCCACATCGGCGGCGATGATCATGTCGCGCATCACCGCCAGCGCCACCTCGACACCCGCCAGCACCAGAAGGATAGTGAGTGATGCCCACATCAGCCGGTTGCGCATCTTCTCGGTGATGTTGCCCAGCGGGAACAGGCTGGTGAAGCGCAGCGTTTCCATCAGAAACAGGCCCATCAGGGTTTCGAACAAGATGATTACCAGCGCCGCGACTTCCGAGGCCTGCAGGCTCTCGGTGATGTAGTCTCCGCCGCCGACCATCGCCGACATCGGCAGCGCGATCAGCTTGAAGTTGACGTATGCGCCGCCGAAGGCAATCAGCATCACCAGACCGGCGATGAAAAACTGCGTTGTAGCCGATTGTGTGAGTACGTTTTCGGCGTTTTTGTTGCGAGCCGTGATGTTTTCGAGTTTAACGACATTGGCGTCGATCTTCGCCGCGCTGTTCTGCAGACTGGTGATATTGCGGTCCACCTCGGTCAACGTCTGGCTGACCGAGCGCCAGAACGGGAGAAAGCCCTTCAAAATGTGGTGTCGCTCCTGGTAGCCGCCGCGGTACTCCGCCACGACTTTCTGATAGATATCGTCGAGAGAGTCGCGGATGTCGGAGAGAATGCGCTCCACGACACCGTCGCCGCTGGCCTTGATCTTGGCGATGGCCTCGATTGCCTTGACCCACTCCGGGGGCGGCGGGGGCACTTCGCCGCTCTTCTTGTAGTCCTCTTCGATGCGCGTGATTTCGTCCATCAACTTGCGCTGCAGCACCGGGTAGCCCTCGAGATCACGCTGCACCAGCGTGGTAACGTGCTCGAATTCGCGCTCGATCGTGAGCTTCACTTCATGGCTGCCATGCGCAAACAGCACTTCACGGTTGCGGATGCGCAGGCGCATACCGGTATCGGCCAGCCAGCGCGCGCCCAGCCGCAGCGGATTGGCGATCGACCGGCACATGCTTCTGAGCAGCGCGTGCATCGGTTCGCGCGCCGCATACAGAAATGGCATCAGCACAACCAGCAGAACCAGCAGCGACGGTAACGGGCGATTCGGCCAGATGAACAACGATTCCAGGAGTGACATGGTTCCCCCTTGTTGTCTGAACTTTGGCTTCGGCAACGAAACAACACGCGAAACAGCTTTCGCGTGCGTGAACCCCTGTTACCTGCAACCGGCGGGCCAGAAATGCGGCCACCCCCCCATATCGGCATGGTTCGCGGGCCGGTGCGGTTACCCCTATGTTATAGCGCGAATAAATCGGTGCCAGGAAGTCAGGAAACCGCTTGATGATCGGGGGCAATTGTCGCCGCGCAGCGACTCGGAGTGCCGATTATAGTAACACCGGTCCGGTCAGAGGTAACTTGCTGATCCAATGGGTGCGGCAGTAGCATTTCCGGGCATGGGAGGTGCGTGATGGTAAAGGGAAGAACCTCGCGGCGTGAACCGGTTTCCAGGGCGCGGATGGCGCGCCGTATCATCGGCGTCGCGCTGTGGGCCGGGGGAATCGCTTCCGGGATCATCGGCGGCGACTACAGCCTGCCGATCGCGCTGGCGCTGTTCGTGATCGGCTTCTTCCTGTTCGTTTCCACGCCCGCAGCCAGGGGAAAGCAATAGAGACTGGTGACGGGTACCAGGGAAAAGCGAGGGATCAGGACCCAGTCAAAAAACCGGCGTTGCGTGCTTTGGTCAGAAAGAAACGGAAGCCCCGGAATCCGGACTGGTGACACGGCGCACGGCGTGGTTCTGGAAATTATCGTAAAGGACGACCTTAAGGCGTCGCGAATTACGGCATTTGTGAACGTCGCGACAGTTGGTCAGCGCGTGTCGCCGGTCTTGATTTTCTGCTGAATCACGGAAATCAGCGCGCGTATGCGTTTCATCGACGCGGCATCCGGTTCGCGTCCGAGATTCTTCCAGCGCCGTGCCTCGAAGAACAGGCAGGTTCGCAGGTCCGTCAGGGTTCCCGGGGTCTGGCCCGCGACCTCGGCGCACTTTTCGACGGACCCCCAGTAGCGGAAGCCATCGAAAGTCAGAGCGAAGGGTTCGATTTGCGTCCAAGGCTCGCCGACCGCGGGCACGTCCGCCGGCGTAAGTTCCGTGTTTGCCAGTTCGGTTGTCATGAGCGGACAAAAGCAATTAGCAGACTTGGGACTCTATTGTGATCTCCATCATTTCGGGAAATGACACGTGCGCTGATTGCTGCCTGTCGCGGCCCGACGACAAGAGAAGCGAAGGCGCGGCGTCGATTGGCGTAGGATGCACCTTTACCCTGCTCCAAGGCAAACTCATGGCCGCTCCCGCTCCATCCCCGTTCAGTGATCCCTTGAGAAGCCTGGCGGCGAAGATCTACATAGAACTGATTTGTCGCAACGTCGTCGTCATCGACAACGCCGCCCAGATCAAATCCAACCCCGAGAGCCTCGCCAAAATCAGCTTCAAACTGGCCGAGGTCTTCCAGCGCGTGGGCTTGGAAGTCAAGGCCCCGAGCCTGCCCAAGAATCAGGAATTCGACATGAGCGCCGCCGATATTTCGGGTTGGAATGCGGCGAAGCCGTAGGGATCGCGTAGACGATTGCTGGCGACGGATCGCAACTCTTGCTGTAAATCGGGATAGGGGGCGATCAAAGGTGATCGCGCCCCTCCCACACCACCCGGCATGCGGGTCCGCACCGGGCGGTTGGAATGGTTGAGGTCAAGGCACGGGATATAAGTCCCTGCGCATCGCCCGGGGTTGCTGATTTCTGATCCGCCCGATTTGATTTCTCGCTGCCACAGCC